>CAYVOU010000103.1:0-6335 GCA_964453295.1 uncultured Gammaproteobacteria bacterium | reverse complement strand
CGGCGTCACGGTGCGCGGCTATCTTGCCCAGCTCGGACCGCACAAGCTGGCACTGAAGGATTGGGACGCGGTGGGTCGGAATCCGTTCTTCTGCGCGGAGCCCGAACGGGTCGGGGAGTTGGAGGCCTACATGGATGCCTTGCGCAAGGAAGGCAATTCCGTCGGTGCGCGCGTCAACGTGATGGCCACCGGCGTACCGCCGGGGTGGGGCGAACCGATCTTCGATCGCCTCGATGCCGACATCGCCAAGGCGATGATGGGCATCAATGCGGTAAAGGGCGTGGAGATCGGCGCGGGCTTTGCCAGCGTCGAACAGAAAGGCACCGAGCACCGCGACGAGATCACCCCCGACGGCTTCCTGAGCAACCATGCCGGCGGCGTGCTGGGCGGCATTTCCTCCGGCCAGGACATCTTCGTGGGCATCGCCCTCAAGCCTACTTCCAGCATTCGACTTCCTGGGCGTAGTGTCGATACCAACGGCGACTCGGTGGAAGTGGTAACCCACGGCCGCCACGATCCCTGCGTCGGGATACGCGCCACGCCCATCGCCGAGGCCATGCTGGCGCTGGTGCTGATGGACCATTGCCTGCGCCATCGCGCCCAGAATCCGGACGTCCGTTCGCCTACGCCCGTCATCCCGGCCGCCGCGCGCTAGGATGTCGCGCAAGGACGACCTGCCGTACTGGCGGCTGTCCGGTTTCTATTTCTGCTACTTCGCCATCGTCGGCACCCTGGTTCCCTATTTCAGTCTCTACTATCTGCACCTGGGCTTTGATGCCGCGCAGATCGGCCAGCTCGGCGGCGCGGTGGTTCTTGGGCGAGTGATTGCACCCACCTGCTGGGGGTGGATCGCGGATCACTTCGGGCGGCGGATCCCCATCGTGCGCTGGACCTTGCTGGCGGCGACATTGAGCTTCATGCCTTTCCTGTTGCTGCACGGCTTCGCGGCGCTGCTCTGCGTGATGCTGGTCTTCGGTTTTTTCTGGAGTGCCTCGCTGCCGCAGTTTGAGGCGATCACCCTCAATCATCTTGGCGAGCGGGTTGCCACGTACACGCACGTGCGCATCTGGGGATCGATCGGATTCATCATCGCCGTCACCCTCGTCGGCAGTGCCCTCGTGCGCCGACCGGTCAGCTTGGTCCCCGTCGTGGTCTTGGTGCTGCTCGCCGCCACCTGGGCCTTGAGCCTCGCCACGCCCGAGAGGGCGGCGCCGCAGGCGGCCGCGCCGCGGGCGCCGTTTCGCGCCGTGCTGTTCCGGCCCGAGGTGCTGACCTTGTTCGCGGTGTGTTTCCTGCTCCAGCTTGGCTACGGTCCCTACTACAATTTTTATTCCGTGTTCCTGGCGAACAAAGGCTATAGCGCGTCGGTCATCGGACGGCTCTGGGCGCTCGGCGTGCTGGCGGAGGTCGCGGTATTCATCGTCATGCACCGCCTGTTACTGCGGTACAGCCTGCGCGCGCTGATGTTGGCCAGCGGCGTGGCCGCCGTCATCCGCTGGCCTCTGATCGCCTTCGGGGTGGGTTCGCTGCCGTTGCTTATCGGCGCCCAGTTGCTGCACGCACTGACTTTCGGGGTGCAGCACGCGGTGGCGATGCAGCTTATTCATCGCTATTTCAGGGGACATCACCAGGGCCGCGGCCAGGCCCTGTATAGCAGCCTCGCCTACGGCCTGGGCGGCGCCTGCGGCGCGGTGGCGAGCGGGTACAGTTGGGAATGGGCGGGCGCGACCTGGACCTTCGTGGCGGCGGCGGCTTGCAGCGCCCTGGCCGTGTTGATCGCCTGGCGCTGGCTGGAACGCGACCGCGTCTGAACCGGACCCGCGGCGGAAGGGTTTCCGGGTCTTGTCAAGTCTGCCGCCTTGCAGCGGACCGCTCATTCTTGACCGACGTTGGCGCTGCGCCTACTCTGTCCGGACCATCAGGAGAGCCCTCACATGACGTACTGCTTGGCCATACGCATCCAATCCGGACTGGTCTTCGTCTCCGATTCGCGGACCAACGCCGGCATCGATCATGTGAGCACTTACAGCAAGATGCAGCAGTTCGGCCGCGACGGCGATCGCCAGCTCCTGCTGTTGACCGCCGGCAATCTGGCGACGACCCAGGGGGTGGTCGACCAGCTCAACCGCGACATCCGCGACGGTGCGCACGTGAACCTGTTCACCGTGAGCGATATCGGCGAAGCGGCCGACTATATCGGCAGCGTCAGTCGCCACCAGCAGAAAAAAGTGACGGGCGGCGGTTCGACTTTCGAAGCGAGTTTCATCCTGGGAGGCCAGATCGGCGCGGAACCGCCGGCGGTGGTGCTGATCTATCCGGAAGGCAACCACATCCGCGCCACGGATGAAACGCCCTACCTGCAGATTGGCGAGAGCAAGTACGGCAAGCCTATCCTGGATCGTATCATTGCCACCGAGACCAGCCTGGAGCTGGCATCGCTTTGCGGTCTGGTGTCGATGGATTCCACCATACGCAGCAACGTCACCGTCGGTCCGCCGGTGGAATTGCTCGTCTATCATCGCGACACTCTGCTTGCCGGCGAACATCTCCTCCTTGATCATGACAGCCCTTACCTGCGCGAGCTGAAACGGACCTGGGAGGAGGGACTGCGCGAGGCTTTCCGGCGCCTGCCGCCTATCAACTGGTCACGAAACACCAAGGAACCACGCACCGCGGATTCCAAACCGGCGCTGGTCTAAACCGTACCGTCCCACACCATCATGCCGACGGCGGCCCGCGCCGCGTTACGCCGTTGTCTGGACGTTGAACCAGCATTGAGCAGTATGTTGATGCAGGCGCCCCAGCCGCTCCTGGATGTTGTCGATGTAGCGCCGGTACTGTGGCAGGCCGCGGCGGGCGAAACGCCGGGACCGGGCGCGCTGCACTTGTTCCAGAATGTCGACGGTCGTCGCTTGCGGTAGTTCGTGCCGCGGCATCCGCCCGAGCCAGGACTTCACTTCCGTCAGGCAGTACAACACCGAACGCGGAAAATATTCGTCGGCCAGCAGGAAGCGCACCACGTCCGGGCCGCTGACGCGGGTCTGCACGTGCTGGTGGTACATCTGGTAGGCGCTCAGGCAGAGCAGCACGCCCATCCAAAGGCTGTTCGCGATCGGGCCGACCCGGTCGGGAGATGAGGCGAGTTCGGCGATATGTTCCTCGCCGGCGGCGCCCAGATCTAGAATGCGCGTCGTCATGTCGGCGCGCTCGATGTTGCGGCCCAGCCGCATGAACGTGTACGCCGCGTCATGGCTCATGGTGCCGGCCAGCAGGCCGTTCCACTTCTGGCTGGAGCCGATGACGTCGGAAATGAAGCGGTTGCGGCTGTTGCGCGCCACTGACTTCGCGGCCTGGTCCCGCGCATACCAGTACAGGTCGTTGATTTCCTCCCAGGCTTCGGTTGGCAGGATCTCGCGGGTGGTGCGCGCACTCTCGCGGGCGTGCGAGATGCACGAGATGATCGATGAGGGGTTGGTTTCATCGGCCAGGAGGAAACGCACCACCTGCCGCTCGTCGACGCCGTCGACGTTTTCCATATAGGCGGCTTCCAGCCCTAAAATCTCCAATACAATGCGCCACCACGATGGTCCGGCATGCGGTGCGTCCAGCGAAATGTGGCTGACCGCACGCAGCATGCGCGCGGTGTTCTGCGCACGCTCGACATAGCGGCTGGTCCAGTACATTCGTTCGGCGACGCGAGAGAGCATGGCTTAAGGCCTCGACTCCTTCGGTGGTGAGACAATCCAGGTGTCCTTGCTGCCGCCGCCCTGGGACGAGTTGACCACGTAGGACCCCTTCACCAGGGCGACCCGCGTCAGGCCGCCGGCGGTGACGTAGGTGTCGCGCGCCTGCAGGATGAACGGCCGTAGATCAACGTGGCGGGGCCCCAGCTGGTTGCCGCACAAGGTGGGTGTGGTCGACAGCGAAATCAGGGGCTGGGCCACGTAGTTGCGTGGGTTCGCCTGGATCAGCCGCTTGAATTCCCTGCGCTGCTTCTGCGTCGCCTTGGGCCCGACCAGGATGCCGTAGCCTCCGGATTCGTTGGCGGGCTTGACGACCAGCTTGTCGATATTTGCCAGCACGTAGTTGCGCTGCTGCTCGTCGTAGCACAGGTAGGTGGGAACGTTCGGCAGGATCGGCTCCTCGCCCAGGTAGTATTTGATCATCGCCGGCACGTAGGCGTAGATCACTTTGTCGTCGGCGACGCCGCAGCCCGGTGCATTGGCGAGCGCCACCTTGCCGCGTTGCCAGGCGCGCATCAGGCCGCGTACGCCAAGTACCGACTCCGGTTCGAACGCTTCCGGGTCGAGGAACAGATCGTCGATGCGACGGTAGATCACGTCGACCCTGGCCAGTCCCTCGGTGGTGCGCATGTAGACGCAGTCGTCGTCGCCGACGACCATATCCGAGCCTTCGACGAGCTCAATCCCCATCTCGCGGGCGAGGAAGGCATGTTCGAAATAAGCGGAGTTGTAGATCCCGGGGGTCAGTACCACGACTTCGGGCTTTTCCACCCGACGCGGCGATAGCGAGGCGAGCATCTCGAACAGGCGACCGGTGTAGTCGCCGACGGTCCGGATCTCCTGGTCGGCAAACAACTCCGGCAGAACCCGTTTGCTGATCGTGCGGTTCTCGATCATGTACGACACGCCCGACGGTACCCGCAGATTGTCCTCGAGGACGTACATCGCACCGTCTTTATCCCGCACCAGGTCAGTGCCGCAGATGTGGGCCCATGCACCATACTTGGGCTTCAGGCCCCGGCATTGCGGACGATAATTCTTCGAATCGGCGATGAGTTCGCCGGGCACGATACCGGCGCGGATGATGCGCTGCTTGTTGTAAATATCGTTGATGAAGCAATTGAGCGCGCTTAAGCGCTGCTTCAGTCCGGCCTCGGTACGCTTCCACTCGGTTGCGCAAATGACGCGCGGAATGATGTCGAAAGGCCACTGGCGGTCTATATTCTGGCCTTCGCTGTAGACCGTGAAGGTAATGCCCATGGCCTTGATGGCCAGTTCGGCAGCCGCCTTGAGGTCCTTCAACTCCTCGTGGGACAGTGATGCGAGGTAGGAGGCGAGCGCCAATGACTCCGGCCGCGGTTGGCCACCGGGCTGGATGAGTTCATCAAAGCAAGCGTCAGCTTTGTACTTTTGCCAGTCTATGCGCACGGATTTTGGATCCCTTCACTGGATAAGACTATGCAATCGTTGATCCAGTTTTGGTTTTCCGTCGTTTCGAGGTGTCCCGTACCGATGATCGAATCCGTGTCAGCTTAACATGGTTCCAGCGTTTCACGGTGCCGGCACGCCTGACGCGGACGGTAGTCGTCGACGGCAAGGACGCCAGGACATTCGCAACGTGATGGCGATGTCGCGCACTCGCCGTTAACGCGCAAAAAAAAAGCGGGGCAAATGCCCCGCTTCGCTTTACCGGATAGTCCGTCGTCCTCAATAGACTTTCAGCACGCCGGTCTGACCTTCCTCGTAGTACTCTTCCTCGTTGGGCGGATTGCCGTCGTAGATAAGGTACTCGCGGCTCTGGCGATATGCCTCGCGGGTGAAGCTGTACGGGTCCAATGCGGCCTCGTTCAGGATGCGCGTGGCTTCGAGATAATTGGCCCGCTTGTTGATCGCGTTCAGAGCGCCCAGCGGGAAGGTGATCGTGCTGCTCAGGTAGTAGAACGGGCTCAGGAATGCACTGGTGACCAAGTCCGGGGCGTCACGCACGGAGTTCGGTCCGAACAGCGGCAGAACCAGGTAGGCGCCTTCGCCGAAGCCCCACTTGCCGAAGGTCTGGCCCAGATCCTCCTCATGTTTCACCAGCCCGCTGCCGCTGGCCGGATCGAACAGGCCGCCGATACCGATGGTGCTGTTGACCACGAAGCGGCCGGTGTCGTCCCATGCCTGCTTGACCTTGCCTTGCAGGATGTCGTTGGCGATGACGTTGACGTAGCTGGCGTTGTCAAAGAAGTTGGTGACGCCGGTGCGGACGATCTTGGGCGTGACCTTGACGTAGCCTTCCGCGGCGGGCTTGATGACCTCGGCGACCTTGCGGGCCGTCTCCTCGGGGAGCGCGAACTGCGTCGGCTGCGTCGGGTCGTTCAACTCGAAGTTCGGCGGGACGACGGGGCCGGACGCGGGGCGGCTGACCTACGTGCTCATCAACACCGGCAAGGACACGGCGCAGGTGACGCTGAAGGTCGCGGACCCGGCGCCGCCGACCGAGTACCGCACCTGCTTCTCCGACGCAACGGAGCACTGTGCCCCGAAGGGCGCCGTGCCGGGCGGCCCGACCGTCCGGCTCTTTTTTTGGGCCGTCGCCCCCAGTCGGTC
>CAYVOU010000102.1:0-6339 GCA_964453295.1 uncultured Gammaproteobacteria bacterium | reverse complement strand
TGCGGCGCTTCGACGGCGCCGAAGCCGATGCCGCCGGCGGCGATCAGCAGCAGTGCTGCCAGCACGAAAAAGGCGCCGCGCCATCCCAGCACCGGCAGGGCATGTTCCAACGGGACGCTGGCCGTGACGGCGCCCAGGCCTCCGACCGCCATGACCAGGCCGGTGAGGCCGGCCATGCGCTCGTGGCTGAACCACTGTGAAAAGGCCTTGAGCGACGCCATCAGGCAGGCGGAGGCGCCCAGGCCAATCAAGGCACGCGAAATGGTCAGCGCCGCCACGCTGTGGCTGGACCCGAAAAGGGCGGCGCCGGCGGCCGACACCACCAGCAGGACGGCCTCGACACGGCGCGGTCCGTGGCGGTCCAGGAGTATGCCGACCGGGATTTGCATCGCGGCGAAGCTCAGGAAATAGGCGGCAGTCAGCAAGCCCAGGCCGCTGCCGGACAAGGCCAGTTCCCGGGTCAGTTCGGGCGAGATGACGGCGTTGACCGTGCGCAGCAGGTAGGCCAGGAAATAGCCGGCGCAGAACGGCAGTACCACGCGCAGCCACGGCAGGATGCGCGGGTTGGTCATGCGGGCGGGCTTAAACGGCGGAAGGGTGTCATGATAAGACTTTAAGGGCAAAGGCCGCTTATTCTCGCCGATCGTGCCCGCACCGCAAGGCGCACCTTTGCTGCGTCGCCGCAGAGCGGGCATAATACCGGCCCGGCGCGTCGGCCAACTTGGCGGCCGGCGCGGCCGGTATTCAGGATTCGAAAAACGCGCACCCGCTGCGCGCCGCTGAACTGGACCATGGGGGAAAGTAAAAATGATTCTGGACAGGGTTGGACCGGGCGACAATGTGCCCGACACGGTAAACGTGATCATCGAGATCCCCATGCGCGGCGAACCGGTGAAATACGAAATCGACAAGCAAAGCGGAGCACTGTTTGTCGATCGCTTCCTGGAAGTGTCGATGGTGTATCCCTGCAACTACGGCTACATCCCCCACACGCTGGGAGAAGACGGTGATCCCGTCGACGTACTGGTGCCGACGCCCGTACCGTTGATCGCCGGTTCGGTGGTCGTCTGTCGCCCGGTCGGCGTGTTGAACATGGAAGACGAATCCGGCGGCGACGCCAAGATCCTGGCCGTGCCCATCGACAAGGTCTATCGCAAGTACGCACACATCCAGAAGCCGACCGATCTTTCGCCCGGCCTAATCGACCGCATCACGCACTTCTTTCAGCACTACAAGGACCTCGAAAAAGGCAAGTGGGTAACAATCAAAGGCTGGAAGGGTGCCAGCGCGGCCCGCACGGAGATCCGCAACTCGCTCAAGCGCTTCGGGCAGGCGAGCCCGCAACCCCACTTCTGAGCTTGAGGCTTTCCTAGAGGACGGCGATGCCGGTGGCGGCGAGCAGCCCCGCCGTCTCGTACAGCGGCAGACCCATCACGCCGGAATAGCTGCCTTCGATCTTTTCGATGAAGGCGGCGGCGTGCCCCTGTATGGCATAGCCGCCGGCCTTGCCGATGGGCTCGCCGCCGCGGCAGTAGCTCGACAATTCCGCTTCGGCGAGCCGCCTGAATTGCACGCGCGTGATGCTGAGCGCCGTGCCCTCGTGCCCGTTCGCGGCGATGAGGGCGACACCCGAATAGACTTCATGACTGCGGCCCGAGAGCTGCCCGAGCATTTCGCGTGCCTGGGCCTCGGTCTCCGCTTTGCCGAGGATCACGCCTTCCAGCACCACCGCCGTGTCGGCGGCGAGGACCGGCCCGGCGGCCGACTTATTCATTCGGGCGAGGTGCTCACGGCCCAGCCGTGCTTTCTCCCGCGCCAGACGGATGACGTGCGGCCCCGGCGCTTCGCGTCCGTCCCAGCTTTCATCGGCTTCGACGTCGACCACCTCGTGGGCAACGCCAATCTGTTCGAGCAGCTGGCGTCGTCGAGGCGATCGGGAGGCGAGATGGATCATCGAATCAGGCAGGCAGGTGCGGCGAAACCCATGTCACGCCCGATGGTAGGGGTGCTTGTTGAGTATGGTCCAGGCACGATAAATCTGTTCGGCGACGATGACTCGCACGAGCGCGTGCGGCAGGGTCAGCGGCGACAGCGACCAGGCTGCTTCAGCCTCCCGTTTCAGTTCCGGATCCAGCCCGTCGGCACCGCCGATGACGAGCGCGACGTCGCGCCCGTCCAGCATCCAGCCGTCGAGCTGCGCGGCGAGCTGGCGGCTGGTCCACGGTGTCCCGGCTTCGTCGAGCACGAAAAGGCGGGCCGCCACGGGCAGGGCGCGGCGGATCTTTTCGGCTTCCTGCGCCATGCACTGCGCCGCCGGCGGATCGCCGTGCCGATCGGCGGGTGCGATTTCGGAAAGTTTCGGCGCCCAGGCCGCGGGCAGGCGTTTGATGAACTCGGTGTAGCCTTCCCGCACCCAGGCAGGCATGCGCTTGCCGACCGCGACCAGGTGCAGGCGCACGTGGCGCGGTCAGCCGGTGCTGCTGCTTTGCTGCGGGGCGTCGCCCCACAGCTTTTCCAGCTGGTAGAAGGCGCGCGTGAGCGGGTGCATGGCGTGGACAACCACGTCGCCCAGGTCGATCAGCACCCATTCGCCGCCTTCATACCCTTCGATGCCGACAGGCTTGATGCCCATCTCCGCGGCAACCTCGATGACCCTGTCGGCGATGGCGCGGACCTGCCGGTTGGAGCGGCCGCTGCCGACGATCATGTAGTCCGTGATGGTGGTGACACGGTGGACGTCCAGCAACTGGATGTTGTCCGCTTTGACGTCTTCGAGTGCGCCGACCAGTCGGTCGGCAAGTTTCTTGGTCGCTAGCATCGTTCCTTTAGCAGGCCTGCGTGGATGGGCGGTAGAGTTGGTGCTTGCCGATGAGGTCCAGGACGGCATCGGGAAGCAGGAAACGTGGTGAACGCCGGTCGCGGATCATGGCACGGATCCGCGACGAGGAGATATCCAGCGCTGGCAGCTCGAATACGTGGAGTCCGCCGTTCGGGCGGTCGCGCAATCTGCGGGGATCGTCGACCTGCAGTTCGCGAAGCAGCTTGCTCACCGCGGGGTCTGTCGGCATTTGCGCGCCGGGACGGCGGGCAATAAGCAGGTGCGCCAGAGCAGGCAGCTGTTGCCATTCATGCCAGCTCGCCAAGCCGTTGAACGCATCCATGCCCAGTATGAGGCTGATGGGTGTATCGCAAAAATCCTCGCGCAATGACTGTAGCGTCTCCACCGTATACGAAATCCCGCCACGCTGCAATTCGCGGTCGTCGACGCGGAGGCGCGCTTCGCCGGCAACGGCGGCCTTCAGCATGTGCAGGCGCATTGCCGCCGGCGCCACCGGTGGATCCCGGTGTGGCGGTGCGCTGAGCGGGACCAGCCGCAGTTCTGTCAGTTCGAAATATTCCAGTGCTTCCAGCGCCAGGCGCAGGTGGCCGTGATGTACGGGATCGAAGGTGCCGCCGAGGATGCCGATCACGGGTGGGTGTCAGGGCGGGTCGAGAAAGCGGAAAGTCGGCGTGAACATGGGATCCTCCCGCCGGCCTTCACGCGTCACTCCCGGATATGGCCATCGCCCAGGACGATCCATTTGCGGGTTGTCAGGCCTTCAAGGCCGACGGGGCCGCGGGCATGGAACTTGTCGGTGGAAATACCGATCTCGGCCCCGAGGCCGTACTCGAAGCCATCGGCAAAGCGGGTCGATGCGTTGACCATGACCGAACTGGAATCCACTTCGGTGAGAAAACGCCGGGCGCGGCTGATGTCCTCGGTGACGATACAGTCGGTGTGTTGCGAGCCGTAGCGGCGGATGTGGTCCATGGCCTGATCGAGATCGTCGACCACGCGGATCGACAGTATCGGCGCGAGATATTCCGTCGACCAATCCTCATCGACGGCGGCGACCGCCGCCGGCACCAGCTTGCGTGTACGTTCGCAGCCGCGCAGTTCAACCTGTTGGGCCTCAAACATCGGCGCGAGCCGTGCCAGCGCCGCCGCCGCGATGCCTTCGTGCAGCAGCAGGGTCTCCATGGTGTTGCAGGTGCCGTAGCGCTGGCACTTGGCGTTGAAGGCAATGCGCACGGCCTTCTCCAGGTCGGCGCGATCGTCGATGTAAACATGGCAGATGCCATCGAGGTGCTTCAGCACCGGAATACGTGCCTCGCGGCTGATGCGTTCGATCAGGCCTTTGCCGCCGCGGGGGACGATCAAGTCCACGTAGCGGTTCATGGTCACCAGTTCGCCGACCGCGGCGCGATCGGTGGTCGCGACCACCTGTATCGCCGTTTCGGGCAGGCCGGCGTCCCGCAGGCCGTCGTGGACGCAGGCGGCGATCGCCTGATTCGAACGCAGCGCCTCCGAACCGCCGCGCAGGATCACCGCGTTGCCGGCTTTCAGGCAAAGGGCGGCGGCATCGGCGGTGACGTTGGGCCGGGACTCGTAGACGATCCCGACCACGCCCAGCGGCACGCGCATGGTGCCGACCTGGATGCCGGTGGGCCGGTACCTCATATCGGAGATCTCGCCCACCGGGTCGGCCAGGTGCGCCACCTGTCGAAGCCCGTCGGCCATGGACGCGATCCGCTTCGGGTTCAGCTCCAGCCGTTCGCGCAGGGCGGCGTCAAGGTCGGTGGCGCCACGCATGTCTTCGGCGTTGGCGCCGAGCAGGCGATCCTGCGCCCCCAGGATGCGTTCGGCAATGCCCAGCAGGGCCCGGTTCTTGGCGGCGGTCGAGGCACGCGCCATCGCCAGCGAGGCGTCGCGCGCCTGCTGTCCGAGATCCTGCATGTAGGACTTGATATCCATTACATCCATTGCAGCTTACCCAGGGGTTTGCCCGCCATGCACAGGCAGAGGTCGGTGAGTGCGTCCCAGGGCCGGCCCTGACCGACCCCTTTTATTGTGCGGTCAATCCGTGTTGCCATGCGTAACATCACCCGCAGCGGCGGCGTGCCAAGCCGGCGTGCCGCCGCCCGCATCGCAGCGTCCCGCGGCGGGAACAGCCGATAGCCGGGAATGGCTTCCTCGGGCCGGCGATTGGCGGCGAGCAGGCACAGCGCCCGCAGTTCGCGGGTGAGCACCCAGCATACCAGAATGGGTTCGACGCCTTCATCTCTGAGCCCCCGCAGCATGCGTAGGCCGCGGGACGCATCGCCGCCCAGAAACGAGTCGGCCAGCGCAAACAGATCGTAGCGCGCACTGTCGCCCACGGCCGCGAGCACGGTTTCGGTGTCGAGGGCGCGCCCGCCCGCCAGCAGTCCCAGCTTGGTAATGTCCTGGACGGCCGCCAGCAGGTTGCCTTCGACGCGATCGGCCAGCAGCCGGACAGTTTCGGTGTTGGCGGTCATGCCCTGCGCCTGCAGTCGGCGCTCGATCCAGGCCGGCATGTCCTCGGCCTTGACCGGCCAGACCTGGACGATTTCCCCGATCCTGTCCACGGTTTTTACCCAGGCCGACTGCATGGCCTTGCCGTCGAGCTTGGCGCTGCTGACCATGAGCAGATTGTCGGTGCCGGCCTGTTCGCAGTAGCGGGCGATTGCGGCGGCACCTTCCGTGCCGGGCTTGCTTGCGCCGAGGCGGACCTCGATCAGCCGGCGGCTGGAGAAGAGCGAAAGGCTTTCGGATTCGAATTGCAGGGCCGGCCAGTCGATGCCCACCGACGCGTCCAACACCACTCTTTCCGTATAACCCTGTTCCCTGGCCGCGGTGCGTACCATGTCCTGGCATTCCATCACCTGCAGCGGCTCATCGCCGCAGATCAGGTAGACAGGGGCAACGGACTTCTGCAGGGCGGCCCGCAACTGCTCGGGCTTGCGCCTCATGGCGTGGTGGGCGCGGTCCGGGCGTCCGGGGCCAGCGGCTTGCCGGTCGCCGATTGCAGGCGCCGCATCACCACGTCGGCGGCGTCCGTGCGCAAATCTCTCTCGATGATCGTCTGCGCCTGGAATTTGCTGAGCGCCGCGCTTTCCTCGAAAGTCTGGTCGCGCTGGAGCTGGATGGAATCGTCCGAGAACAGCAGGATGCCGTCGGGTCGCGTGGCCTGGACGCCGACGTGGATACTGATCTCGTATTCGGTAACCTTGCCCGTCCTTGGATTTACTGACAGCACACGGCGATCGTAGTTTTCATGCGTGATGGTGATGATCGCGTCGGCTTGCGCCGGGTTGCCCACGACCGTCACCCCGTTGAGCTGCAACTGGTTGGCGAGGATGGACGCCACGGCCGGACCGGGCGCGATATACACCTTGCCCAGATGCCATTCCAGCGGAACGGAGCCGCGCAAATGAAAGCCGCAACCGGCCAGCAGCAGCGCCAGCAATGCCGTGACCCACATCCGCTGAAACATAGGC
>CAYVOU010000101.1:0-6390 GCA_964453295.1 uncultured Gammaproteobacteria bacterium | reverse complement strand
TCGATCGGGTGGTGACCCGCTTCCTCAAGACCCCCTTCGCCATCGACCGCCTGCTAATGGGTTATGCGGTGAGCGCCCAAGGCCAGGAAACCACCTTGTCCGTGCTGCCGTACGAGGAAATCGAAGGCAAAGCCGGAACCCTGCTCGGGGCTTTCGTGACGTTCTTGCGCACGCTGTTCGGCCATGTCGAGCAACTGTCGGCCCCCAAACCCTTGGCCGAGTGGCAACAGGCGCTGTCTCAGGTCTTGAGCGACCTTCAGGATGCGCGCGCCGCCTACCTGGCGGCGCTCAAGTCGATACAATCGGCGCAACGCCTGCAGGCGAGGCTAGAGAAACGCGAAGGCGTCATCCGCAAGCAGGTCGAGGCCGGCGAGACCGGTCGGCTTGCCCTGGTGCGCGCCGAACTGGAAACCCAGGCGGCGCGGGTTGCCGCGCAAGGCATTCGTGCGCAGGCATGGCGGGCGCTGGCAAGGCTTGAAGATGCGTCGCAGACGTCGCTGACCGGCGCTACATTGCCGCTTTTTGATTTGGAACCAAACTCATGAAACCAATCCGATGGATACTGGCGGCCCTGATTCTGCTTGGCGCGGTGGGCGTGCTGTCACGGCACCCGCCGGCCGGCGGCTGGCACGGCGCGTTCGTTTCCGCCACGCGCTGGCTGCGCATGACGGTCAATCCGGATTCGGCAAACGCACCGGCATCAAGTGTCGATGAAGATGCCAGTGCTTCCGCGGCGGCCCCATCCGACGATGAAGCCGATCACCGCGACAACGGCCTGTCCGCCGACGAGGAGGAGGGGGCGCCCAGCCGCTTCGTTCGTGCCGGCGGGTTGCCGGCCATCCGCCTCACCAATGCGGAGCAGCGGCAGACGGGGGTGCGCGTGCAGACCCTGGCGTCCGCCGAATATCGGCAGGAGCGCACCGCGGTAGGCCGGGTCATCGACGTTCAGCCGCTGCTCGTCCTTCGCAATGCGTACAATGCCGCCCGCGCCGATCTGGCGTTGGCACAGGCGGCGCTGGCCAGTTCCGGGCCCGCGGTCGTTCGGCTGCGCAAATTGCATGGCGAAGATGCCAACGTGTCCACCCGACAACTGCAGGCGGCCCAAGCTGAAGCGGCGGCTGACAGGGCGAAGGTCGCGGCGGCGCAGCGCCGCTTGCAGGACATTCATGACGAGGGGCTTCAGCGCTGGGGCACCACGCTGACGCAATGGGCGCTGGGTGACAGTCCGGACGAACTCGAGTCGCTGGTATCGCATCGCGACTGCCTAGTGATGATCAGCCTCGATCCTGGCCAGGCGCTGCCGCCGGATACCCGCACAATTTACGTCGGTCCGACCGGCGAGCGCGGCCAGGCGCGGAAGGCGGATTTTGTCTCCGATGCGCCGCAGACGGATACGGTGACACAGGGTCAGACCTTCTACTTCAAGGCAGGCGCGGACAAGCTCAGGACCGGCATGCGGATCCAGGCGTGGATCCCGCAGGGAGCGACCCTGAACGGGGTCGAGGTTCCCGACAGCGCGGTGATCTGGTACGCGGGCCGGCTCTGGGTGTACGTGCAGGACGACGACGGGCTGTTCGTCCGTCGTGAGCTTGCCACTCATCACGAAACTCACGAGGGCTGGTTCGCCACGGCCGGCGTGCGTGCCGGCGACAAGGTCGTCGTAAGCGGCGCGCAGATGCTGTTTTCGGAGGAATTTCGCACCGCCATTCCCAGCGAGGACGATCGTTGAGGGCCTCGAGTCGATCCGCCGTGCGGGCGCGCCGCTCGCGGCCACGTGACGGTTGCGCGGTACTTTGCGGGAGGCGCGCGTGCTAGCCGGCATCGTCCGCTTCTCAGTCCGCTTCCGGGGCGTGATCGTCGGGCTGGCTGCGCTCATGCTCGCCTACGGCTATTACGAACTGCCGAAGGCGGGCCTGGATATCTTTCCCGAGTTTTCGCCGAAGCAGGTCATTATCCAGACCGAGTCACCGGGCCTGTCATCGGAGGAAGTCGAACTGCTGGTCACCCAGCCGATCGAAAACGCGGTAACCGGCCTGATCGGCCTGTCCTACGTGCGCTCCGAATCGATCCAGGGGCTTTCGGTCGTCACCGTCGTCTTCAACGACAACACCGATCCCTATCGCAACCGGCAGCAGGTCACGGAGCGCCTGGCCGACATCGCCAACCGCCTGCCACCCGGCATTGGTCCACCGGTGGCGGTGCCGCTGGCCTCGTCTTCCGCCACCATCCTGACCCTGGGCATCACCTCGAATCACCTGGGCCTCATGGCTCTGCGCGGCTTGGCGGACTACACGATTGTGCCGCGTATTCTCAGCGTACCCGGCGTCGCCGACGTCAACGTCTTCGGCGGCCTGGTGCGCCAGTTGCAGATACAGGTGATACCTGATCGTCTCCGGCATTACGGACTGGGGCTCCAGGACGTGCTGCGGGCGGCGAAAAAGGCTACGGGCCTGAGCGGCGGTGGCTTCATCGAGAACAGCAACCAGCGCATCACCCTGCGTACGGTCGGGCAGCCGACGACCCCGGCGGCACTGGGGAAAGTCGTGCTGCTGCGCCGCGACGGCTACAACGTCACCATGAAGGACGTGGCCATGGTCCGGTACGGCCCGGAACCACCGATCAGCGCCGCGGCGGTGAACGGCAAGGCCGGGATCGTGATGATGGTGATCGGGCAGTACGGCGCCAACACCCTGACCGTCTCGCGCCGGGTCGAAGCCGCCTTGAAGACCTTCGAGCGCACGCTCGATTCCCAGGGCGTGAAATTGACACCCGATCTGTTCCGGCCGGCCAACTATATCGAGACATCGATACACAACCTCGCCGGCCACCTGCTGGTCGGCGGCCTGTTCGTCGTCCTGGTCCTGTTCGTGTTTCTGTTCAATCTGCGCACGGCATTTATTTCGGCGCTGGCGATCCCGCTTTCCCTGGTTTGCGCGGCGCTGGTGCTACACAGCTTCGGAGTCAACCTCAACATCATGGTGCTCGGCGGGCTGGCCATCGCTCTCGGCGAAGTCGTCGACGACGCGATCATCGACACTGAGAACATCTTTCGCCGGCTTCGTGAGAATCGTGCGCTCGCGGTGCCGAAACCGATCTCCGCCGTGGTGTTCGCGGCTTCGATGGAAGTGCGCGGTTCGGTGGTGTACGCGAGTTTTATCGTGGCGCTGGTGTTCGTGCCGCTGTTGACGTTGGGAGGCGTGGCGGGCCGGCTGTTTTCGCCGCTGGGCGTCTCGTACATACTGGCCATCCTCTCTTCGCTGGGTGTGGCGCTGACGGTCACGCCGGCGATGTGCTATCTGCTGCTCGGGCACGCCCGCCTGTCCAGCCAGGATCCGCCGTTAGTCCGGCTTCTGAAGCCTGTGTACGGTTTCGTCCTGCGGCTGCTGGCCCGCGTGCCGACCCTGACGATGCTGAGCGGCCTTGTGGTCTGCGTCGCCGGCATCCTGGCGGTGCCATCCCTGGGCGGGCGTTTCCTGCCGGATCTGCGCGAAGGCCACTACATCGTCCATACCACCAGCATGCCGGGCACCTCGCTTGCGGAGACCATGCGCCTGGGCGGCGAACTCACGCGCCAGTTTCTGAAGGTGCCGGGCGTGCGCTCTGTGTCGCAATGGGCGGGCCGGGCGGAGCGCGGCGCCGACACCTACGGCAGCCATTACAGTGAATACGAGGTCGACCTCGTGCCTTTGTCAGGCAAGGCGCAGCAGCGCGTGCTCGACAGCCTGCGCCACATACTGCGTTCGTTTCCCGGCATCCTCTACGAGGTCAACACTTTTCTCAGCGAACGTGTGGACGAGACGGTGTCCGGTTATACCTCGCCGGTGGTGGTGAACATCTACGGCAAGGATCTCGATCAGCTCGACCGGAAAGCACAGCAGGTCGCCGCAGTGATGCGCGGGATACGCGGCGCGACCGACGTCCAGGTGCGTTCGCCCTCCGGCACGCCGGTGCTGCAGGTACGCCTGCGTATGGACAAGCTGGCGGACTGGGGGTTGCGGCCGGTGGAGGTGATGCAGGCCATGCAGACGGCGTTCGAGGGTCACGTCGTCGGACAGGTCCACGAAGGCAACCGCCCTTATGACGTATCGGTGATCCTGGATCACGCCGACCGCGACGACCCGGACGACGTTGCCAAACTGCCACTGCGCACGCCGGATGGCTTGATCGTCAGCCTCGACCAGGTGGCAGACATCACCCAGGTGGTCGGCCGCTACAACATACTCCACCGCGATGCCCAGCGAATACAGACCGTCACCTGCAGCGTCGAGGGCAGGGACTACCAGTCATTCATGAAGGAACTGCGCCGGAAAGTGGATGCTGACGTGCCGTTCGATACCACCACCTATCCGGAATTCACCGGGTCCGCTGTCGAGCAGGCGGCGGCGCGTGAGGAATTGATCGTGCATTCCCTGCTCGCCGGCATCGGTGTGCTGGTGCTCATCTATATCGCGATCGGCAGTTTCCGGCATGTCATGATCATGCTGCTGAACCTGCCGTTCTCGCTGTTGGGTGGTCTCGTCGCCGCGCTGATCGGCGGCTCTTCATTGTCGGTGGGTTCGATGGTCGGCTTCGTGACGCTCTTCGGCATCACCGTGCGCAATTCGATCATGCTGGTGTCCCATTACCGCTATCTCGTGGAGACGGAAGGGGCGCCCTGGAACATAGACACCGTGATCCGAGGGGCGCAGGAACGACTTCCGTCAATCCTGATGACCGCCCTGGTGACGGCTCTGGCGATGCTGCCGATTGCCATCGGCAGCGACAACCCGGGTCGCGAAATCATGGGGCCGATGGCCTCGATCATCATCGGCGGGCTGGCGTCATCGACGATATTGAACCTGCTGATCCTGCCCGCGGTATTGTTGCGCTACGGGCGGTTCAACGGCGAAGGGCAGGCGTCCGTGGACGCCGAATGATGCGGGGCAGGGGGCTGCCGGCCCGTTGATTACAGGTTGTTCAGGATCTGCTTGCGGCGGGCCTCAAACTCCTTGTCGCTGATCAGGCCTTTCTTTTTCAGATCCTTCAGGGTGGCCAGGCGGTCCTCCACCGAGCGTGTATCGGAACCGTCCTTCAATTGCTCCATCTGCTTGCGCATGCGCGCCATTTCCTCGCGCATCTGCAAGCGTTCCATGTTGGCCTTGGCCGCGCTGGCGGCGGCACGCTCCCGTTCCTTTTCCAGTGCCGGCGGCAACTTGTTCTTCTCCCGCTCGACCGCAGCCACGATCTTCGGCACGTTCAGCTCCAACCAGTCCGAGCGGATCTTGCCATCATGGGTCTTGAAACTCAGTCCATCGATTATTGCGATCGGACTTTCAAGTTTGCTGGCGTTGGCACGGGTTGCAATTTTGAACGGGTTGAGACGTTTATCGACCGGACAATCACCACATCCGACGGCCATGTTCTGTTGCTTTTCTTGCACCGAGCCGCCAATCGGTTTGTGCATGTCGCCGAAAATAAGGTTGAGTTTTCCCCCTTGATAGAACACTCGCCCGGTGATCGCTTTGGCCTCCTTTGAAATGGTCGAGGAATGCATCCCTATGACCTGGAAGATGATGTCTTCATCCGGGCTCGCTTGCGCCAAGCCGCGCGACAAAGACGTGCTCAAGGTGGCGATTTCCGAGGGCACGAAGACGGGAATCTCCTCGAATTGTGTCGAAATGAGTCCCGTATCGTCGCGAGTTTTGATATTTTCGAGAACCATACGAATCTGGTCCGGCCCAATTTCCACAGGCTGGTCGTTTGGCTCGGTTGTTCCTTTTTCGCGTTTTACAATTTTTACGTATTGGTCGCCGCCGTTAAATACGAACTTGCCCTCTGGCACCTTGGTGCCGAAAAAGTCCGGCAGGAAATCGAACGCCGAAGCGGATTGGACGAAGGCAAACAGCAGTACAGTGGAAAAAAGGGTTCGAAACAGATACGTTTTTGGCATTGCGTGACACCATCTTAGGCTTCATCAAAATTCGGGAAACTGACAATCGGGCCGAATGCTAATCCACGGTGCGCGAATATTCCAGCGCCGCCACGACTTTGACCACTAAGCAGTTGATTTTAGAGGGGCGCGTTTGCCAGAAGTTCCCGCAGCGGCGAAATGTGGTCGGCGTAGTTCATCCAGCGCTTTTTGGAGGTCTGATAGATCGGCCGGCGTACCTGCCAGACGCTCGCTGTCTTGACGTCCCGCCTGGTCTCATGGAAACGGAGGCAAGTGTCGTCCCATTCAAGCCCGCAGTTGGCCACCAGTTCGCGGCTGGCCGTTTCCTGGTTGTCCACCATTAATTCGTAATCAAGCGTCGCGATCCGGTCCGGGAAAACGGATCTCCAGTGACGCATCAACCTACGGTACTGCAAATAGTAGTGGCCGATGTCATTCAGGTCCCAGGCAAAACTGCTGTA
>CAYVOU010000100.1:0-6403 GCA_964453295.1 uncultured Gammaproteobacteria bacterium | reverse complement strand
TGCCGGTTTCAATCATCAGACCGTCGGAATCGTGGACTTCCGGCCGGTAATCGTCGATAAAACGGTCGGTATTCTCGCCATGAAAAAACATGCTGGTCAGCGGCGCGATCCCGACCTTGCTCATCTTGTCGCGGGCGTACAGACGGCACTTCACGTCCATGACCGTATGCATACCCGGCTTGATGACGAACTTGTAGGCGCCGGTGACCCGCTTGCTGTCGAGCAGCGCGTATACGGTCAGCGAGGTGGCGTCGCGCGCGGGCTTCTCTATCCAGAACTCCCGGAACAACGGGAACTCCTCGCGGGTTTGCAGTCCGGTATCGATGGCCAATCCGCGCCCCGACAGGCCGTAATTCTGTTTCTGGCCGATGGCACGGAAATAACTCGCGCCGAGAAAGACCGCGACTTCGTCGAAGCGATCGTCCCGGTTCAGCGGATAGAGCACCTTGAAACCGGCAAAGCCGATGTCGCCAGGGATCTGCTCCGGCACGTTGTTCTTCCCGTAGTCGAACATGCCGGGATCGTATTGAAGCGGCATCGGCTCGCCATTGTCGATAATGCTAATCCTGACCCGGTCTTTGAACACGAAACCGCGGTGGAACATCTGCAGCTCGAAAGGCAGACTGTCCTGCCGCCAGATCGACTTGTCCGGACGAAAACGGATGGCGCTGTATTGATCGTAGTTAAGGTTGCTAAAGGCGGGCGGCAGCGGCGGTTGGTCCGGCTGAAACGGCTTCGCCGAAAGTTCCTGCGCGCGCCGGTTGACGTCAGCAAAGGTGAACGCCTTCTTGGGGACGGTCTGCTGACCCTGATCCGGATTGGCAATCTCGGCAGCTTGGGCCGGCGCGGTCAGCGCAAGGCCCAATAACGCCCACAGCATAGCGCGACTTCTCATTTATCGAGGATCCTGAGGAACGTGGGTACCCACCTTGAGTCGTGCGCGGCGGCAAACGCACCGGGGAGAACGGGCCAACTCGGACACGCCACCCGTTGCGGACCGGACACACAAGCCGGCATTCTAACCAATAAATGTCGGCGATTGGCAGGCTGCAACGCGATCTTTGTGACCGCGTTGTGGCGAGCCTTGTTCCGGGACGCTGGAGGGGGCCGCCGAAAAGCCCGGCGGCAAAATTCGGGGCGATTTCCCTATGGTCGCTAGGCGTAGGCGTCCACCAGTCCCACGCGCACGGGCGCGGCGGCAGCGGCCGGCATGCCATGTTCGAACTCGTCGGACACGGCGCTCATGGCGCCTACACCTGGGGCGTAGGGCGCGGGCTGTCCGTTGTGTCCCTGCCCCTGCTGGAAAACATTGGCATTCATCAGATTCATACCCGACTGGGACATCATTTCCCGCAAGCGGGGAATGGCATCCTGTATCGCCTGCCGCGTCTCCAGGTGATGGGTGACGAACTGGGCATTGACCTTGTCGTTGCTGACGTCAAGCTTGACTTCGACAGGACCCAGCTCCGGTGGATTCAGATGCAGGTGCGCCTGCTGCAGGTCCTGTCCGGCCTGCCAGACCACGCGCGCCGCAAAGGCGTCGCTCCACTGCGGATTCTGGACCGGCACGGGGATTGAGGCTCCAGCCGGACCCGGGTTGCCGGCGTTAGCGGCACCCCCGTTACCTGTCGCCTGCGACTGGCTGGCCGCGTGAGCCGATAACAGATCCGCGCGTGCCGCGTGCGCTGCGTTGGCATTGGCGTTGGCACCCCCGTCGGCGGACATGAGCATTGTATTCAGGGCATTGAGAAACTCGCCGGACGGGGCCGAATTCCCGGTCAAGGCGCTATGTGCGCCATCGCCAGGCTTGGCGAGTACCAGCATCGGACTGGCTTCTTGCAAGACACCCGCGAGCAAGGTGTCGGTTTGACCGGCATCGGCGCCGGCCGCGGCGGCGGACGTGCCGGTACCGTTGGCATCGGCGGCAACCTTCTCCCCGTTGCGCCCACCTCCACCCGCCAGCAGCGCGCTGGCGGCACGGCTGATGTCGGCGGCAATCTCGCCCACACCGGGCAACTTTGCGGCAGGCGGCGTTTTTTGGGAGGCAGTGGCAGCGGCGGCGACGGACGGCGGCAATACGGGCAACCAGGGCGGCAACGGATTGCCGTCCGTGCCGGCGGCGGCGGTGTGCGAGTCGGTGTCGTGGGGCTTTCCGGCTGCCTTCTTGGAGGCATCGGCGGGCTTGTCGGTGGAAGGCTTGGCGCTGTCCTTCGTGCTTGCGGAGGCCGTGTCGCTCGCCTTCGGCGCGGACTTGGCCTTGTCCATTACTTTAGAGAAATCAGAAGATTGCCCTTTCTCAGCGTCCGCCGGCTGAGTCTGGGCGGCATTATTGTTGTTGGTATTGACGTTGCCGCAGGCGGCCGCGGCCGGGCTGGCGCTGGCATTCATTTCTTGTTTCCCCGGTGGATGATTCACGGGGAAATCAGCAAACGTCATGCCAGCAAATGAGGAAAACGTAACGTGGACTATGTCGGTAAGGGACTCGGATGCCCGACACAAGGCTACGCCGCGTCTATTTATGATGATCCGTGTTTCGCGGCCGGTCGTCGATCTCGAACTGCAGCTTCAACTCGTCGCGCTTGATCTCCGAGTTGCGATAGCGGTCGGTAATGTCGCCCAGCACGCGGGTGCGATTCTTGTTTTGCGCCCAGGTTTCCTGGCACTGGTCGGTCGCGTTCTGCTTCTGGCCGCACTGGCGTTCCATCTGCGCGATGACGTCGTCAAGTCGCTGGATAAATCCGCGCAGCTCCTGCATCCGCTGCAGCTGAATGGATACCGACGAGCTTTCCAGCAATTGAGCCATGTATTCCGCACGGCAGGTGCGCAAGTGATCGAGCTTTTGCTCGAATTCGTCGAGATCGCGGCGGCTCGCCAGCAGGCGCTGGGCGGCATCCTGCTCCGCGTGCGCGGCAAGACGGAGTATGTTCTGCATGCGTTTTGATCGGGTCATGCCGTGGCCTCCTTCATGAGCTGCTCGAGCTGAGCGAGCGTGTCCTGCATCGAGACCTTCTCGTGCATCTCCTGGCGGAGAAACTGCCGCAAGTGCGGATTCACCGCGACCGCCCGGTCGAGTTCCCGGTTGGTGCCGGGCTTGTAGGCACCGACGCTCATCAGGTCGCGATTCTGTTCGTACAGCGCGTAGAGATGGCGGAAGTGGCGCGCGACCTGCTGGTGGGCGGGCCGGGTGATCTGGTGCATCGCCCGGCTCACCGACGCCTCAATGTCGATCGCCGGAAAATGCCCGGATTCGGCCAGGCGCCGTGACAGAATGACATGGCCGTCGAGAATGGCGCGCGCCGAATCGGCGATGGGGTCATTGGCATCCTCGGCATCGGTCAGCACCGTGTAGAACGCGGTGATCGAACCGACGCCGTTGGCGCCGGTCCCGGCCCGCTCAACCAGCTGCGGCAGGCGCGCGAACACCGAGGGCGGGAAGCCGCGGGTCGCCGGCGGCTCGCCGATGGTCAGGGCGATTTCACGATGGGCCTGGGCGTAGCGCGTCAGCGAATCCATCAGCAACAGGACCTGCTTGCCCTGATCCCGGAAATATTCCGCGATGGCGGTGGCGACGTCGGCGCCGTGCACCCGCATCAGCGGCGGCGTATCGGCCGGTGTCGCCACGACCACCGACCGACGCAGGCCCTCCGGCCCGAGGCTATGCTCGATGAATTCCTTCACTTCCCTGCCACGCTCACCGATCAGACCGACGACGATCACGTCCGCGCTCGTGTAACGGGTCATCATGCCCAGCAACACGCTCTTGCCGACGCCGCTGGGTGCGAACAGGCCCAGACGTTGGCCGCTGCCGACGGTCAACAGGCCGTTGATGGCACGCACGCCGACATCCAGGGGATTGGCAATAGGGGAACGCTGCAGCGGATTAATCGGCGTTCCGGCCAGCGGCATCCGCGCCGGAAGTCGCAACGGACCGCCGCGATCGAGGGGTTTGCCGGCACCGTCGATTACGCGGCCGAGCAGACCCTCGCCGACAGCCACATCGCCGGCGCGCCCAATCGGGACAACACGTGCGTCCGGCGCCAGGCCGTGCGGCGCACCCGTAGGCATCAGGAAAAGCCGATCGCCGGCGAACCCGACGACCTCCGCTTCAATCGTGCCTCCGCCGCTGCCGCCGATGCGGCAGCGATCGCCGATCGCCGCCTGACAGCCAATAGCCTCCAAGGTCAGACCTACCATGCGAGTCAACTTACCCTCGACCACGGGCTTGGGCATGGAACCCTCCAGCCGGGCCATATAGGCGTGCAGGCGGCGGCGCCAAAGCGGCTGGCGGTTCGCTTCAAGCATCGCGCTCGCCTTCGCGTTCTCCGCCAAACATACGCGCGGCGATGGCGTTCAGGCGCGCCTCGACGGTAGCATCGATAAAGGACGACGCCGTTTCGATCAGGCATCCGCCGCGGGTAATGAGCGGGTCCTCCTCCAGCCGGTAGGTCTCCTGCTCTTCGCCAAGCGCCAGGGCCTCGCGCACGATTGCCGCATCCTCAGGGTTGAGATAGATGCGCGGATTGCGCGAGGCCACGGGCAACTGCCCCACGGCTTCGCGAACCACTGCCACGATTTCGCCCTGCGCGGTCCTGAGTTCCCGGCGCACGAGCTGCTTGGCAATCAAAACCGTCATGTCGGCCAGCGAGTGCTCGACCTCCTCGTCCAGTTTCGCCACGGGTTCGGCCATCAACGCGAGCAGGCGACCGAACAGATCGACGCGTTCGCTGAAGAGCGCCTGCGCCGCGGCGGTGCCCTCGCGCTGGCCGGCTTCCCTGCCTTCCTTGCGCCCCAGCTCGAACCCCTCCTGGTAGGCGCGATCGTGAATATCCTGCAGGTCCCGCGCAGTCAGCGGGCTGGACAGATCGCGGCCGATGCCGGCCGTGATCGGCCCGTCCATCGTGGGCAGATCCCAGACCTGGACCTGGCTTGCTTCGTCCTTGCTGATAATCTTTTGCTTCTGCAGGCTCATGCATCAGGACCGGGTGGGTGGGGAGGCTGGGGGCGGCTCGAAAGGTGAGCCGGCTCAGACCATTTCCTCGCCAGCGCCAGCCAGGACGATCTGCCCTTCGTCGGCCAGACGCCTGGCGATCGTGATGATTTCCTTTTGCGCCCCTTCGACTTCGCTGAGCTTGACCGGCCCTCGCGACTCCAGGTCGTCGCGCAGCATTTCCGCGGCGCGCTGCGACATGTTGCTGAGGATCTTTTCCTTGATGGTGTCCTCGGCGCCTTTGAGCGCGAGCACCAGCGTCTCGCTGGAGATTTCGCGCAACAGGGTCTGGATACCGCGGTTGTCCACCTCGGCCAGGTCGTCGAAGATAAACATCAGATCCTGGATGTTCTGGCACAAGTCCGAATCGGCGTCACGCACCTGGTCCATGATCTTCGACTCGATGCCCCGGTCGACGAAATTCAGGATGTTGGCGGCGCACTTCACGCCACCGATAGTCGAGGACTGGACACCGCTGCCGCCCTTGAGCTGGCCTTCCAGTATCTCGTTGAGCTCCTGCATGGCGGCTGGCTGGACGCCGTCCAGCGTGGCAATGCGCAGGACGATGTCGGCGCGCACCTTCTCGGGAAACTCCTGCAGGACTGCGGCCGCCTGGTCGCCATCCAGGTACGACAGCACGATGGCGATGATCTGAGGATGTTCGAGGCGGATCAGGTCCATCACGGCGCGAGGATCCATCCATTTCAGCGATTCAAGGCCCTTGGTATTGCCGCCCAGCAGAATGCGGTCAATCATGCTGGCCGCCTTTTCCTCACCGAGCGCATTGACCAGGACGCTGCGGATGTAATCGTCCGATCCGACGCCCAGGCCAGTGTGGCTCTGAATACTGGCCAGGAAATCAGTCAGCGTCTTGTCGACCGTTTCCTTGGACACATTCTGCAACGTGGCCATGGCGATGCCGATGCGCTGCACCTCCTTGGGCCCCATCAGCTTGAGCACTTCCGCCGCGGCCGCCTCGCCCATGGACATCAACAGGACGGCGGCCTTTTCGGGGCCATTCAGCTTGCCTTGTTGTCCCGGATCCGGCATGTCCCTACTCCTGGTTCACCCAACTCTTGACGACCTGCGCCGCCAGTTTCGGATCCTGCGCCGCGAATTGCTTGACCCTTTCCATCTCATTCATCGACGGCGCCGAAATCTGACCGGCGGCCTGGTTGGGGCCGGGGAGTGCCGCCTGCATTCCCGAAGCGCCTGGAGGCAGGGCCAGCGTCCCGTCGGCATTGACCGCAACCTGCCCCGTCGACGAGGCCGCCTCACGCTTCATCAGCGACTTGATCGCGGGGCGGATGATGCCGAAGGCAACCAGCAAGGCGAACAGTCCCCCCGCCACCTGCTTGGCGATATCCCACACCCACGGCTGCTTCCAGATCGGCGGTTCCGGCAGTGGCTGGATTT
>CAYVOU010000099.1:0-6469 GCA_964453295.1 uncultured Gammaproteobacteria bacterium | reverse complement strand
CAGGCCTACGAGGAGTGCCTGAGCGCAACGAGTACCAAACATGCGCCCTGGTACGTGGTTCCCGCCGACGACAAGGAGAACGCCAGGCTGATTATTTCACGGATTATCGTCGATACGCTTAAGGGGCTGAAAATGCGCTACCCGGAAACTGACGCGAAGCGCCGGAAGGAATTGCTGTCAATCCGGGAACAGCTTGAGAAAAAGGACTGATACAGCAAGGAACAGAGGTCCATATGACATCCGATCGCACTGATCCGAATATTGCCGCGGAACGGCAAAGGATGGTTCAGAAACAGGTGTCTCCGGATTTCCTCGATCCGGCGCACGAGTGGCGTCGTCTTTTTTCCGGGACTTGGGGCACGTTCCTGCTTGTTCTCGTCGCTGCGGGAGGCGGAGTGGTTGCCGCCAAAAGCAACGGCGCCGTCGCCCTGGGCATGATAGTGGTTGCGTCCGGGCTCATGGTGATGGTGATCATCTACTTTATGGGCACCGTGAGCGGCGCGCATTCGAAGCCGGAAGTCACCCTGGCATTCGCATTGAGGCGCAACTTCCCCAGGCACCGGGTGCCGGGCTATGTACTGGCACAGATGATGGGGGTCTGGCGGCAGCGCTGTTTCTACGGAATATGTTTGGCACCGTCGGCGCCTTGGGCGCGAGCGCGCCGGGTAGCGGTACGGCATTGGCGATGGAAGTCGTGTTGACGGCCGGATTGGTGAACACGATCCTGGGCACGGCCGCAGGGGCGCGCAACATCGGCGCCAACGCCGCCATCGCAGTGGGTGGATATATTGCTCTGGCCGGTCTTTGGGCGCCGCCGATCAGCGGTGCTTCGATGAACCCGGTGCGATCATTTGCGCCGGACCTGGTCCGTGGCCACCTCGGCACGGCGTGGATCTATGGGGCGGGACCTCTGCTGGGTGCACTGGTAGGTGTTGCCTTAGAGTACATACTAAGGGGCAAACCTGCCACTGCCGGTACCCGTGTGGCGCAAGGCTCCCTGGGCGTTGATGGTTCGGCGCCGATACGGGAAAAAAGGAGATAAAGCAGTGGACAAGATCGAGAAGATTGAATTGGATCACCATCGCGGCGATATCATTGCTGATGTGAAAAGGATGGTCGAAAAATATCGCGCAATATTCGACTGGGATGTGCCCGATATCGATTCAGCCCTTGCCGATAAACTTATCCTCACGGAAATTCGCAAGGCCTTGGATGATATCGAAAAGGAATTGCCGGGCTGAACGGATTATGCAATTAAGGAAGCTGTGAATATGTCCATCCAGGACTTATCAGAGCACGACTGGCAAAAAGCGTGATTTTTGCCAGAAACTGCCAATAGTGGGCGAACATTGGGTCCCACCATCGTCCGCGGCGGCACATCCGTGTGCCGCAGGAACCGCCGCACTTATGCAGGGGTCCCTTAATCAATCAGGAAGCGGCCATGTCAGACAAACTGGATCAGCTATGCATCAATACCATCCGGTTTCTCTCGGTGGACATGGTGCAGAAGGCGAAAAGCGGGCATCCGGGGCTGCCGCTCGGCGCGGCGCCAATGGCCTATGCGCTCTGGACACGGGTGCTCAAGCACAATCCGCGCAATCCGCAGTGGGTCGATCGCGACCGCTTCGTGCTCTCGGCGGGCCACGGCTCGGCGCTGCTCTACAGCCTCCTCCATCTCACCGGCTACGACCTGCCACTCGACGAGATCAAACGCTTTCGTCAGTGGGGAAGCGAGACGCCCGGGCATCCTGAGCGAGGTCATACGCCGGGCGTGGAGACGACCACCGGGCCGCTCGGGCAGGGCTTCGCCAATGCGGTCGGCATGGCGATTGCGGAAGCGCAGCTGGCGGCACGATACAACCGTCCCGGCCACGCGGTCATCGACCATCGTACGTTTACCATCGTCGGCGACGGCGACCTGATGGAAGGCGTGGCCTCCGAGGCCGCCTCGCTGGCGGGTCACCTCCAGCTGGGCAAGCTCACCTGCTTGTACGATGACAACTCCGTCACCCTGGCAGCCGGCACCGACATCACCTTCTCCGAGAACCGGGCGCGCCGCTTCGAGGCCTATGGCTGGCACACCATGTTGGTTACGGACGGCAACGACGTCGCCGCGATCGACGCGGCGCTGCAGGCAGCGCGTGCGGAAACCGCACGGCCGTCGCTGATCCTGGTGCGTACGCATATCGGCTACGGCTCGCCCGAGCAGGACAGCTTCAAGGCGCACGGCTCGCCGCTCGGCGTAGACGACGTGCGCAAGACCAAACAGAAACTGGGCTGGCCAACCGAGCCGGACTTCCTGGTGCCGGACCAGGCGCTGGCGCACTTCCGTGAAGCCGTGGAACGTGGCGCGCGCGACGAAGCGGCGTGGAACGAGCGTTGGAGTGCCTATGCCGGGAAGTTTCCGGATCTGTCGCAGGAACTTGGGTGCCGCCTGCGCGACGAGTTGCCGCCCGGCTGGGACGCCGACATCCCGGACTTTCCTGCCGACGCCAAGGGCCTTTCCACGCGCGAGGCATCCGGCAAAGTCATGAACGCCGTTGGACCCAGGCTGACCGCACTGACTGGCGGCTCGGCAGACCTCGATCCGTCGACGAAGACCGCCTTGAAAGGCCTGGGTGATTTCAATCCGCCGCCATCGGCGACCGAGGACGAACAAGGCTCAGATGGCGGCGGCTGGAGCTATCTCGGACGCAACCTGCACTTCGGCGTGCGCGAGCACGCCATGGGCGCCATCGTCAATGGTCTGGCCGCGCACGGCGGCTTTATTCCTTATGGGTCGACCTTTCTGATCTTCTCCGACTACATGCGTCCGCCGATCCGGTTGGCTGCGCTGATGGGGTTGCACGTGGTGTTTGTGTTTACCCACGACAGTATCGCCGTCGGCGAGGACGGCCCCACCCATCAGCCTGTGGAACAGTTGGCCAATTTGCGCGCGATCCCCGGCCTTATCGTGATCCGGCCCGCCGATGCCAACGAGACCGCCGTTGCCTGGCGCATCGCAGTGGAGACGCGCGATCGTCCGGTCGTGCTGGTGCTGAGCCGGCAGCACCTGCCCACGCTCGATCGGAGCCGCCACGCACCCGCCGCCGGCCTGCGTTGCGGTGCCTATGTACTGCTCGACACGCCCGATGCAAAGCCGGAGCTGATCCTGATTGCCAGTGGCTCGGAAGTCAGCCTGATCCTGGCCGCGGCGGAACGCCTGCAAGCGCAAGGCACTGCTGTGCGCTGTGTCTCGATGCCGAGCTGGGCGTTGTTCGACGCTTTGCCGCAAGCCCAGCGCGACGCCGTGCTGCCGCCTGCCGTGAGGGCGCGTTTGGCGGTCGAAACCGGTGTGGCGCAGGGTTGGTACCGCTATGTCGGCGCTGGCGGCGATGTGCTGAGCGTTGAGCGATTTGGCGCGTCCGCGCCGGGAGAAGTCGTGCTGCGCGAATATGGTTTCAGCGTCGATAACGTCTGCGCGCGGGCAAGGATGCTGCTGGCTAGCTGACACCGGCACGCAAAAGCGCCGACTCCACCAGCACATCGACGCCGGCCTCCGGATGGATGGCACGCGCGGGGATGTCGGCACGCGCGCGCCATTGCGTCACCGCATCGCGCTTGGCTTCGCCTTCGACGATAAACAGCAGCTCGTGCGTACGGCTCAAGCGCGCCGCACTGAGTGATACCCGGTCCGGCGGTGGTTTTGGCGCATCGAAAACGGCCAGTGCATCCACGCTGCCGGGCCCGAGGCCCCAATCGTGGCCGGGAAACAGACTGGCGGTATGGCCGTCCTCGCCTAGGCCGAGGAGTACCAGATCGAAGTTGCCGACGCCGCGCAGGATTTCCGTGTAGGCGCGCGCCGCCGCGGTTGCGCCAAGTTCAGCGGGGATCGCGTGTATCCGATCTTGCGGGATCGGAACATGATTGAGCCAAGCATCCCCTGCCATCCGGCTGTTGCGCCCGGCGTCGTCCGCCTGCAGGCAGCGCTCGTCGCCGAAGTACACCTGCCAGCGCAGCCAGTCGGTGTCCAGGTTGCGCAGCATCCGGTAAATCCCGCGCGGCGTGTCGCCGCCGGCGAGCACGATCAGGAACTCCCCGCGCCGTTTGAACGCGCGCGCGGCGCCGGCGAGGATGCGCTGATACGCAGCATCCCGAAGTGCGGCACCATCGGCCACCCCGTGCCAGCGTACCGTATTATCGTGGGGATCCGACGTGCTCATTCCTCTCCCCCGCGGATCGGGCGCTTCGTCATATTGGAGGCCATGCGCCCGGAACCGATCACACCGGGTGTCATAATCATCTCCCTGGTCGGGTGACCGCTGCATGGATTATCGCAAAGACCGTTCTCTCGCTGTCGCCGATCGCACTGTTCATGTCGGGCCCCGATGCCCGGCGGCGCGGAAGAGCTCCTGTTCGAGGCAGACGTGCCGGCAACTGTATCCGTCGATTCCATTCGACGACAGGATGGTCGATTCCCGCGCTCGCCGTGGGCGTCAATTCACAGACTACACCCAAACATGACGACCGCAGGCGATATGCGGGGCGACGCCTAGGCCACGCTGGTGAGAAGGCTCAAGGCGGTGCGAAGGTCGGGTTTGACCTCTGCTAATCGACCGGTGGGTTTTGCATCAATCTTGCTTGGCCAACGCCTTCCATGCCCAGGGAAGACGGCCGGTACACGGCGGGGCAACGGCACAACGTCGACGACCGGCAAATCGACCTTATTGGACCGATCAGCCGGCATTACCGTCGGCGGCACTTATGCCTGCTCGTGCCGGAAAAATGCATCGTCGATAGCGCTGCGCGCTATGTGCGTTATCGCACATATTTAGCCTCCGCAACCGGGTATCTTAATTAATCTGAACCCGTGCTCTCCTCCCATCGAGCCCTAATCGCCTCCCCCTAGAGATGATGGCTCGACGCGGATTCAGATTTTGACCCGTTTGGGCGGTTTTCCGCCCGAACGGGGTTTTTATCACCAACTCATGTTCCTGATCAATTTGCTATGTACGTTACCGAACAGAGCGCGACAAGTAATATCGAGGATAGTGAAGCCAATGTTCCAAGTTCCACGGTATACTGGAGGCTCCAGGGGTCGACGATTCTCGATCTGGCGTCGCCAGAGTCGCGATGAACATCGGCAGCCGTTTCAAGGGGCCTACGGCGTGGCGCAGCCGTGAAGATCGCGGAACCGCTTCATCAAAATCAGTTCTTAAGGAGGAGTCATGAAAAACCATACGCTTGGCATTATTGCGATTTCTGCAGTCACGGCGATCGCATCGGGCTGCGCAACATACACCTCGCACTCTGACGGTAGCAGCTTTAACCCGCTTTGCACTCTGGCAGGCGCCGTAGTCGGCGGTGGAGGCAGTGCCGCAATAGCCCTCGCTGCGGGACCTGTCGGCGCCGGAGCATTCGTTGGCGCCCTGCTTGGTACCCTGGCATGCTCAAAAGGCCCACCACCCGCGCCGCCTGTAGCCGCTGTAGAGGCGCCAATGGCGCCGGCCGCGATGCCAGATCTGGACAGTGACGGCGACGGCGTCGTTGACAGATTGGACGCTTGTCCTGACACCCCGCACGGCAAGAAGGTCGACGCCCGGGGTTGTCCGGAGATACTGCTGACATTGACCGGGGTGAACTTTGACTTTGACAAGTCAACTATTAAGCCGGACGCGGCGCAGATCTTGAATCAAGCCGTCGACGAACTCAACAAGGCAAAGGCTGTCGATGTACGCATCGAGGGCCATACCGACAGCATCGGTTCGGAGGCCTACAACCTGAAACTTTCGCAGCGGCGTGCCGATGCGGTGGAACTATACTTGGTCGATCATGGTATTCCCGCCGCACGCTTGTCCACCGAAGGCAAGGGCGAGAGCCAGCCAGTCGCATCGAACGACACAGCGGAAGGTCGCTATCAGAATCGCCGCGTCGAGTTCCATGTTGCCGGCGAAAGCCCGGTTTACTCCTCCGGCAGCACCACGGGCGTCGAATCGTGGCGGTCGCTTGACCAACCGGTCACGTATTACTAACAGATAGCTGAAACACACACTATCAAAGCGCACCGGAAGTAATCGGTGCGCTTTTTTTTTGGATTGGAAAGGGTCTTCGCAGTCCAAAGTTACCGATCCCCGCTCATATAACGCATCGAAAAGGAACATCCCGGTCTAATGGGCACTCGCCGGGGTGCCTGCCGTTCAAATTCCGACAGTTAAGCAGCTTTCACCGGGTGAACGATATTGCTCAACCGCTTGGGAATATGACGCGACGACATGAAAACGTTCATCGCGGGGTCCGTTTTAATACGAACGCTCGCAGTTGTAGCGTCATTCCCGCAAGCACAAGACCTCGCGCCGGATATTTTGCTGAATTCAGTCACCGTAGAGGCGATGGCGATTAGCAAAAAGTTGAAGGCCTGATTAAGTCGCTCAACGACAAAAACCAGCAAGGCAACTCCTGAAGTTGGTCAACATCCGCAACCGTCACTATG
>CAYVOU010000098.1:0-6473 GCA_964453295.1 uncultured Gammaproteobacteria bacterium | reverse complement strand
GCTGCAGGCGTTCAGTCCGCGCTATTTCGATGCCGCCGACGCGAGCCTGTTCAGTTACCGGGACGATCTCTGCGTCGAGCCGGTGGAGACTTCCGCCGGCCGGCCGCCACTGATTTCCGGCGCCTTGCCGCTGCCGGCCTCGGCGTACAGGGAGGTCGAATTGCGCGACCTGATTGCTTTCCTGCGCAATCCGGCACGTTTTCTTCTGCGCGAGCGCCTGGGCATCGACCTTCGCGAATTCGCCGACGAACTCGGCGACGACGAGCCCTTCGAAATGGAGGGGTTCACGGCCAGCGATCTCATGCAGCGGCTGACCGACGCCGCCCTGGCCGGGACCGCCCCGCAAACGGTCCGCGAGGTGGAAGCTGCAATGGGCGTGTTGCCGCACGGCGCGGTGGGTCGGCGGGTCTTCGAGGCGGCGCAGGCCAGTGCGGCGCAATTCGCCGGGCACCTGCATGGCGTGCTGCGGCCCGCGTCGAAGCTGGCGGTGGATATCGATGTCGGCGGCACGCGCCTGACCGGCGTGCTGGACGGCGTCACCGATCGCGGTCTCCAAAGGCAGTTGGCGCGCGACCAGGCCTACCCGGCGCTATGGCTGCAATGGTGGGTGGAGCATCTGGTATTGAATCGGCTCAGGCCCGGCGCCGACAGTCGCAGCACGCTCCACCTGTTGAAAGGGACATCGGAACTGCGGCCGGTCGACGACGCGCAGTCGCTGCTGGCCGCCCTGGTCGACAGGTTCCGTGAAGGCCTTGCCATGCCTTTGCATTTCTTCCCCAGGTCGGCGGCCGCTTACCTGGACGCGCAGGCGAAAGGCCGGGATGGGATGGCCGCGGCGCGCTTCGAGTGGGAAGGCAATGACATGAAGCCCGGGGAGGGCACGGAACCGTATTACCGGCTCGCTTTCGGCGACAGCGATCCCCTGGACGGGCAGTTCGAAACCCTGGCGCGCGAGGTGTTCGCACCGTTGGCCGAACACCGCGGAGACGTGAAATGAGCGGCGGCACGGGCGAGCCGCTGAACGTGATGTCGCTGCCGCTTAACGGCGTGCGGCTGATCGAGGCCAGCGCCGGGACGGGCAAGACCCACACCATCGGCGACATCTACGCGCGGCTTGTCGTCGATGGCGGGCTCAAGGTCGATCAAATCCTGGTGCTGACCTTCACCCAGGCGGCAACAGCCGAACTGCGCGCCCGCATCCGCGCCAAGCTGCAGCGCATCGCCGCGGCATTCCGCGGCGACATCGACGAGGTCGATGCTTTCATCGATGCGCTGCGCGCGGCGAGTCCGGACCCCGCCGTGGCGCTGCAGCGCCTGGAAGCGGCGGTCGCGGGATTCGACGAGGCCGCGATCCACACCATTCACGCCTTCTGCCAGCGCGTGCTTGCCGACTGGGCGTTTTCCAGCGGCCTGCCCTTCGACACCGAACTGCTCGCCGACGAATCCGACCTGCGCGCGGAAATCGCCCGCGATTTCTGGCGGCGCGAGGTCTATGGCGCATCGCCGCTGTTCGTCGAATACCTGCTGGGAAATCCGGCCACGCGCACGCCGGAGGCATTGCTCAGGCTGGTCGCTTCGCAAATCGGCAAGCCCTTTGTCGAGCTTCGCGGCGGTGAGGTTACCGCCGCATTGCCGATATCGGCGTTCGAAGCCGCGTTTTCGGCGGCGGCCGCTGCCTGGCGCAGCCAGCGCGAGGAAGTCGCCGATCTGCTGCTGTCCTCCAAGGCCTTGAACCGCACGAGCTACCGCTTGGCATCGATACCAAAATGGATCGATGAACTGGATCGGGTGCTCTCGGGAGAACCGACGCTGGCGCTGGGCAAGGCCATTCCCGAAAAACTGACCACGGCCGCGATCGAACGTGGAACAAAGAAGAACAATCCGACCCCTTCGCATTCATTCTTCGAACTTTGCGAGGGACTGGTCGCCCGCCGTGACGAAATTGAGGCCGCCTGCCGCGCGGCGCGGCTGGCGTTGACCCGGCGCATGCTCGAGTGGTGCAACGCCGAGCTGGAGGCGCGCAAGCGCAAGCTGCGGTTGCAGTCGCATGACGATCTGCTCAACCGCCTGCGCGACGCCCTCAACGGTCCGGACGGAGAGCTGCTGGCAGCCAGGCTGCGCGGGCAGTACGGCGCGGCGTTGATCGATGAATTTCAGGACACCGATCCGGTGCAGTACGAGATCTTCCGCCGCATCTATCTCGGCACGGGCCTGCCGCTGTACCTGGTCGGCGATCCCAAGCAGGCGATCTACGGTTTCCGTGGCGCCGATGTCTTCGCCTATCTGAAAGCGCGCAACGACACCGCCGAACCTCACCGGCTGGGTGTCAACTGGCGTTCCGAGCCGGCCCTGATCGAGGCGGTCAATGCCTGTTTCTCCGCCTCGCCCGCGCCGTTCCTGCTGGATCACATCGACTTCCATTCCGCTGCCGCCGCCGACAAGGCAAGAGCGACCCTCCGGATCGAAGGCGAGGCGTCGCCGCCGTTCGTGCTCTGGTTCCTGCCGCGCGCCGAGTCCGACGGGCCGATGCCCAAAAAGGGCGCCGGCGAGCGGGCGGTGGCGGCCACCGCCGATGAAATCGCGCGTCTGCTCCGGCTCGGGCGGACCGGCGCGGCATGCTTTGCCGAGGCGTCCGCGGAAGCCGGCCGGCCGCTGGGCGGTGCCGACATCGCCGTGCTGGTGCGCACCCACCGGCAGGCGAGGATGGTGCAGGTCGCGCTGCGCCAACGTGGCATTCACAGCGTCGAGCAGGCCAACGATTCGGTATACGCCTCGGAGGAAGCCGACGAGATGGAACAGGTGCTGCGTGCCGTCGCCGAACCCGCCAACGAAAGGCGTGTGCGCACCGCCCTGGCGACCCGATTGTTCGGACTGAGCGGCGAGGCGCTGTTCGGCCTGGAAGAAGACGAAGCCGGCTGGGAGGCGCATCTCCAGCGCTTCCAGGATTACCACCGTCTTTGGCGGGAGCAGGGTTTCTTCGTCATGCTCCGTACCCTGTTCGAGCGCGAGCAGGTGGCGCGGCGTCTGCTGGCGGTGGACTCGGGCGAACGGGCGATGACCAACCTGCTGCATCTCGCCGAGCTGCTGCAGACCGAGGCCGGCCGCGGCCGCGGCGCGATGGAACTGCTGGTGGCGTGGCTCAGGCGACGGCGGCATGAGGCCGCCGACGGCGGCGCCGAGGAAGGCACCCAGCTGCGCCTGGAAAGCGACGAGCAACTGGTGCAGATACTCACCATACATCGCAGCAAGGGCCTGGAGTTTCCCGTCGTGTTCTGCCCCTTTCCCTGGGACGTGAACACGCGCGAGGACGTCGACACGCCGATCTTCTACCACGACCCGGCCGCCGACGATGCCGCCGTGCTGCAGTTCGATCCCGAGGATGCGGACGCAAGGATGCTGGCCGACATTGAAGCCCGGGCGGAAGCGGCGCGGCTGTTTTACGTCGCGCTGACCCGGGCGAAGAACCGCTGCTACATGGTATGGGGTGCGATCAAAGGCGCCGGGAAGTCGGCGCCCGCCTGGCTGTTCCATGCGAGACGCAGCGCCGGACCGGACAAGCCGGCGATCAACGACGCCGGCTTCGTCCCTTTGTTCGAATCACTTGCGGATGAGGCCATCCTCGCCGATCTGAATCGCATCTCACAGCACGCCGCCGGAGCGATCGCGGTCGCCGGCCTGCCGCCTTCGGAGCCGGCGCGCGCGTGGCTGCCGCCGATAGCGGCACCGATCCTTGCCGCGAGGCACTTCACCACGTCGATACCCCGGCCGTGGCGTACCTACAGCTATTCCTCCATGCTGCGCATCGCCGCCGAGGACAGGCCCGACCACGACGCCGTGGCCGGCGTCGCGATCGAGGCCGAGGCGATGCAGCCGACCGGCATCTTTGCCTTTCCCCGCGGCGCACGCGCCGGCAGCTGTATCCACGCCATATTCGAGAACACGGATTTCAACGACCGCGATCCGCAAGCGCTGCGGCGGGTCGTCACCGAGCAACTGGGCCGGCACGGCTTCGACGCGCAGTGGACTGATACCGTGGCAACGATGGTGGAGGACGTGCTGGGCACAGCGCTGCTGCCGGCGCCCGGATTCCGCCTCGATCAGATCAGCAACGGGCAGCGGCTCAACGAACTCGAATTCTTCTATCCCCTGAAGCACTTCGCCAGCCGCGGACTTGCCAGGCTGCTGGCCGCCGCCGGCGCGGACGGCGAATTGAAACGTCAGGTCGAGGATGTCGAACTGGACCTGGACAGCGGCTACATGAAGGGATACATCGATCTCGTGTTCGAGCACGACGGCCGCTGGTATCTCGCCGATTACAAGTCGAACTGGCTGGGCGCCGAGGTCGAGGACTATGCCGCGGCCCGCCTGCCCGGGGAAATGACGCAGGCGAGTTACGGCCTGCAATACCTCGTCTACACCGTCGCCCTGCACCGCTATCTCCGCACGCGCCTGCCGGACTACGACTACGACCGCCACGTCGGCGGCGTCTTCTATCTTTTCGTGCGCGGCATGCGCCCGGATCGGGGACCCTCGCACGGCATCTTTCACGATCGGCTGCCGGCGTCTCTGATCGCGGCGGTCGATGCGCACATTGCCGGAGCGGATCGATGAGCCGCGGCCCGGGCGACAGGCCGGCCCCGACCACCACGCCGCGTGGCGATTCGTCCGCCGTCCTGAGCCGTCACCTCGCCGGCCTGTTGGCGCGCATCGGGACGGGCGTGTCGAAAGACGATCTGGAACCCGCCGTGAGCCTGCTTGCCGCCGCCACGGCGGCGGGTCACGTCTGCGTCGATCTGCAGGCGGAGGCGGCCGTGCGCGGCCGGGATTACGCCCGCTGGGCTGCCGCCCTGACGGCGAGCGATGTGGTCGGTGCGCCCGGCGACTACCGGCCGCTGGTGCTCGATCCGGGCGGGCGCCTGTATTTCCATCGCTACTGGCGCTACGAGCAGGCGCTGGCGGAGGATCTGCGGGCGCGGGCGGCAAGGCTTTACGAGGTCGACGAGGCAAGGCTGCGCGATGCGCTGGCCACGCTCTTCCCCGCGGGGGGCGCGGAGACGAACTGGCAGAAGGTTGCCGCCGCGGTCGCTGTCTTGCGCGGCCTGTGCGTGATCTCCGGCGGCCCGGGCACCGGCAAGACCACGACCGTCGTGCGCATCCTGGCCCTGCTCGGCATGCTGGCCGACACGTCGGCGGGCGCGCCGCCGCGCATCGGCCTGGCGGCGCCCACGGGCAAGGCGGCCGCCAGGATGCAGGAGGCGATACGCGGCGAACGCGACAAGCTCGATCTGCCGGAAGCCCTGCGCGAACGCATCCCGGAGGCGGCGGGCACGCTGCATCGGCTCCTGGGCGGCACCCCGGACTCGACCCGTTTCCGCTTCCATCGCGAGCGGCCCTTGCCGCTGGACGTGCTGGTCGTGGACGAGGCCTCGATGGTCGATCTCGCGCTGATGGCGAAGCTGGTGGACGCACTGCCCGTCACCGCCAGGCTGGTGCTGATCGGCGACAAGGACCAGCTGGCCTCGGTCGAGGCGGGCGCGGTGCTGAGCGATCTTTGTGCCCGGGAGAATGGCTATTCGTCGGCCTTCGCGGCGCGGCTCTCGCAAGCAACCGGCGACGCCGTGCCGGCCGCGGACGCGGCTTCGCCCTCACCCATGGCCGATTGCACCGTGCTGCTCGAACGCAGCTACCGCTTCGGCGCCGGCAGCGGGATTGCGCACATGGCGCAGGCGGTGCGCGCAGGCGACGCCGATGGCGTGCTGGCGGTGCTGGAAGCGCGCGAGAAATACGAGGACCTGCAGTGGCAACCAACGCTTCAACCGGGTTCCGCTGCGTTCGCCGGGCGGATCGCGGCCGGCCTGGAAGACTACGCCCGGGCGGCGCGGGACGGCTCCGATCCTGCCGCGGCCATTGCCGCGTTCAATCGCTTCCGTGTCCTCACCGCGCATCGCAGCGGCCCGTACGGGGTCGGCGCGCTCAATCACCTGGTCGAGCGCATCCTCGCGGAACGCGGCCTGCTGGCGCACGGTCGCCAGCTCTGGTACCCGGGACGGCCGATCATGATCAGCCGCAATCATTACGGCCTGCGGTTGTTCAACGGCGATACCGGTGTGGCGCTGCACGGCGAGGATAATGCGTTGCGGGTCTGGTTTCAGAATGCCGACGGCAGCCTGCGCAGCTTCGCCCCGGCGCGCCTGCCGGCGCACGACACGGCCTATGCGCTCACCGTGCACAAGTCGCAAGGTTCGGAATTCGATCAGGTGCTGCTGATGCTGCCCGATCAGGCCACGCCGGTGCTAACGCGCGAACTCCTGTACACCGCCGTCACCCGCGCCCGCCGAGGCGTGGAGATCTGGGGACGCGCGGACATCATCGAAACCGCCACGCGCCGCCGCTCGCAACGCAACTCAGGCCTGCGCGACGCGCTCTGGCCACCATCCGGCCGTCCTGCCTGATTGGTAATGCATCCCAGCCGA
>CAYVOU010000097.1:0-6478 GCA_964453295.1 uncultured Gammaproteobacteria bacterium | reverse complement strand
TATCGCCAGGGCGGCGTGGCGGTCGCGCAAGCGGTTGTACAACCGGAACAGGGCCTGTTCCCAGGGCAGTTGTCCGGCGATCGTGTCCATGCCGTCCAGGCAAACCAGGTCGAACATCTCGAGATCATCGCAGACCGAGGGAGACAGCGAATTTGCCTCCGAAAGAGGCAGATAGAAAGCCCGGCGGCCAAGCTCGGCGGCGCGTGCGCAAGCGGCCTGCAGCAGATGGGTCTTGCCCGTACCGGCCGCCCCCCACAGGTAGACGAACGCCGGCCCGGCCGCTTCACCGGCCTGCCGCATGGCGGCCAGCGCTTCGCCGTTGGGCCCGGCGACGAAATTGTCGAAGCTCGCCGCTTCGTTGCGGAAAAAACTCAGCGGCAATTGTCGACCGGAGTTACCGGCGACATTCATGGCGTATAGAACCGGCTTTGGATATAGCGATCGTGCGAGTGGCGCAGCAACACCACCACGACTGCCGCGACGGGCAACGCCAGCAATACGCCGAAAAACCCGAACAGCTGCCCGCCGGCCATCACCGCGAATATCACCGCCACCGGGTGCAGCCCGATGCGCTCTCCGACCAGCAGTGGAGACAATACCATGCCCTCCATCGCCTGGCCGATGCCGAAAACAATGACGACATAGATGAGGTGCGTCGCATCACCGAACTGCATCACTGCCGCAAAGCTCGCCAACAGTATGCCGACGATGAATCCCAGGTAAGGCACGAAACTGACCAGGCCGGCGAGCATGCCGACCAGGAAAGCCAGGTCGATACCGGCCAGCCACAGGCCGAAGGAGTAGATCACTGCCAGGCTCAGCATGACCAGCAACTGACCGCGCAGAAACTGCGCCAGCACCTGATCGCATTCGTTGACCAGCAGCACCACGGTCGGCTCGACGTTGCGCGGCAGCAGTGCGCGCACGCGGCTCACCAGCACGTCCCAGTCGCGCAGCAGGTAGAACGTCACCACTGGGATCAGCATGAGATACGCAACCCACGATAGGACCGCCTGGCCGGAGGCGGTGACTTTGGCGATGACCTGGGTCAGGGCGCCGCCAACCTGCTGCCAGTGCGCGCCGACCGCATGCTTCAATGCGGCAACGTTCAGCACCGATGGGTCCACGCCAGGCAGTTTCGCCAGGTAGGGCACCGCGGATTCCTGTAGCCATTGCACGGCCTGAGGCACTTTTTCGATCAGGATCGCGACCTGCCGTTGCAGTACCGGGATCAGGATAAGCAAGAAGGTGAGGCCGAGAACCACCATGACCACAAACACAATCACGACCGAGAAGGTACGGGAAAGCCCCCTGGCTTCGAGCCGGTCGGCCAGTGGATCGCCGAGGTAGGACAAAAGCGCCGCGATCATGAACGGCGTCAGCACCGGGGCGAGCTTGTAGAGAACCCAACCCAGCAGGATGACTGCAATGACCGGGATCCATCGCTGCGAATCGGACATCTTGCCCTCGGCTTTCCGTCCCGGCGGCGGGAACGTTCAGGGACGCAGTCGGTAGTGACCGTCGGCGCCGTTGCCCTCCGGCTGCAGCATCCCGCTCAGGGCGATGCTCTCGGAGATAGCCTGCATACCGCCGCGGCTGTCCAGGGAGAAGGTTACGCGATCCGGCTCGACACGAACTACCGAGACATCCGTGACAGTGTTGAGCCGACCCAGGAACTGCAATACATCGGCGTACTGTGAAGCATTGCCGATTCCGTCCACGACGAGCTGGACACTGCCGGCCGAGCCGGAAGCATCGGCGTGGGCATAGCGCAATGCCAAGGCGTCAGCGACATCATCGACACCCTCGGCCACCACGGCGTCGAATGCGCCGCCTTTGGCGACCCAGGTCGAATTCTGCCCGGCGAGATAAAGCGTGAAGCTGCCCTGCCATAATCCCGGCGAGGTCTGGCTCACGACGGCGGACAACGTCGCGTCGGCTGCGTACCGGGCTGAAGCCGAGCGGATACGGTCAGCGTCGTTGCGGCGTATGTCATCGGCGCTGATATGGGTCTGGTCGGTCAGGTCCAGCAGCGGCAATACCAGCGGCAGGCCGCGCCGCAGTGCCTGTGCCTGCAGCACCTGCACGTAGCCATGGGTATCGTCGGCGTTAACGATAGTGGCATTACCACCGTCCTCGACCACCAGCCAGACCAGTGTCGCCGGTCGTTCCCTGCCCCACAACGGCAGGCCCGCCGCCGCCACAGCCTGGTCCACCGCCGTCGCATCAAAGCGCACCCACAGGCTCAGCGGCGGCGTGCCCGCCGCGGGCTGCGCCGCGCTCTGGTAGCGGTATTCCAACACGTAGCGCTGCGTTTCCCGCAGAATGTCTGCGGCCCCTGCCTGCTTCGCGACCGCGGAGTCGCCGGTCAGCTTGATCAGCACTTGCGCGAGCGCGGCGCGCATGGCGTCGGCGCGGCTTGAATCCGACTTATCGGCAACCGGCACGATGCCTTCGTGCAGCCCCGGCGCCATGACGGCCGCCGCGTCCGAGCAAACCAGCAACATCAAGACGGCGACGAAGGCGGGCAGAAAGCGGGCGAAACGATGCATGGCGGTCGGTTGGTGAATTCCGGCGGTTGTCAGGTGAGCGCGGGGACGGTGTACCTTGAAGTCTTAATAGCACGCTATTCGAAGCGCGAAGGTAAAGTCAAGATTGGCGTCCGCCGCCCGCGGTCGTTACCATAGCCGCGTGCAAGCTCCGGACAAACCCGCCAAACCCTCCCTCACCTACCGCGACGCCGGTGTCGACATCGATCGCGGCGAGGCACTCGTTGATCGCATCAAGCCCTTCGCGCGCGCCACCATGCGGCCGGGCGTGATTGGCGGCCTGGGCGGATTCGGAGCGATGTTCAATCTCAGTTCGCTCAATTTCCGCAAGCCGGTGCTGGTCTCCTCGACGGACGGTGTCGGGACCAAGCTCAAGCTCGCAATCGCCATGAACCGTCACGACACCATCGGGATAGACCTGGTGGCAATGAGCGTGAACGACCTCGTCGTGCAGGGCGCCGAACCGCTTTTCTTCCTGGACTACTTCGCCACCAGCCACCTCGACGTCGATGTCGCCGAGGCCGTCGTCCGGGGCATCGGCCGCGGCTGCGAAATTGCGGGGGCGGCGCTGATCGGCGGCGAAACCGCGGAAATGCCGGACCTCTACGCCGCCGGCGACTACGACCTCGCTGGATTCTGCGTCGGCGCGGTCGAGGAAGACGACATCATCGACGGCAGCAAGACCGCCGAAGGCGACGTAGTGATAGGGCTGGCGTCAAGCGGCGTCCATTCCAACGGCTATTCCCTGGTCCGCAAGCTGCTGCAACTGACCGGGGCCGATCTCGCCCAGCCTTTCCATGGGCGCAGCCTAGGCGACACGCTGATCGAGCCGACCCGCATCTATGTGAAGCCGCTGCTGGACCTGTGCCGCCGTGTGCCCGTCCATGCGCTGGCGCACATCACCGGCGGCGGGCTGCTGGAAAACGTACCCCGGGTACTGTCTGACGGACTGGTCGCGGTCATCGATCCTCGTTCCTGGGAGATGCCGCCCATATTCCGCTGGCTGCAGGAAGCCGGCAACATCGACGACCGGGAAATGCTGCGAACCTTCAACTGTGGCATCGGCATGGTGGCGGTGGTTGCCGAGGCGGATGCCGACGCGGCGCTTTCACACTTGCACGACACCGGCGAAACCGCGTTCCCGATCGGGGTGATCGCGGCCGGCGGCGGCCCCGCCGAAGTGCGGATCAAGGCCTGAGCCGGCAAATTTTCCGCCGCCGCTACGGCTCGCGGAGCCTCGCCTGGATTGCGGTAAAGAAACCCCTGAGAATGTTCACCTCGCTCTGTTCGAGCAAGGCCCGGTTGTACAGGCGCCGCAGCCGGCGCATCAGCCTTCGGGGCTTTTCCGGGTCGAGAAATCCCACCTCCGCCAGCGTGTCCTCGAGATGCGCATACATTCTCTCCACCTCGTCCTGGGTCGCTGGCACTTCGGTCGACGGCGTCACTCCGAGCGCGGCGCCGCCTGCCAAGAGTGCCGCCATGCGGACCTCATAGGCGACCAGTTGTACAGCCGCCGCCAGGTTCAGTGAGGTGAAAGCCTCATCCGTCGGGACCCGGATCATCGCCTGGCAGGATTCCACCTCGTCGTTGTTCAAGCCTGCGTGTTCGCGCCCGAAGAGGACCGCCACCTCGACCGAGTTCGAGGCCCGGTCGACGATTTCGGTCGCCGCCGTCCGCGGATCCGTCACCGGCCAGGGGATCCGGCGTTCCCGCGCGGTCGTGCCGACGACACGACCGCAACCGCTCAGCGCTTCGGCCAGATCCCGGCAGACGTAGGCGTTAACCAGCAGATCGTCGGCCCCGGAGGCCATGGCGGTAGCGTCCGCGGACGGAAAACGCGCCGGATTCACCAGGTAAAGACGCCGCAGCCCCATGGTTTTCATGGCGCGGGCGGCGGCGCCGATGTTGCCCGGGTGGGTAGGCTCGACCAGCACGATACGAATATTTGTAAATGCCTCCTCCATCATCGCATTGTCGCAGATTGCCCCATCCCGATCAGGTACAATTCCAAGCCGCAAACCCCAGAGAATCCGCATGCATCCGATGCTCAACATCGCCGTGCGCGCCGCCCGCCGCGCCGGTGACATCATTCTTCGCAACCTCGACCGCGTACAGGGCATCAACGTGGATCACAAGGGCCACAATGATTACGTCAGCGAGGTCGACCGCCAGGCTGAAGCCGTGATTATCGATACGCTGCGCACGGCCTATCCCGGGCACAGCATCCTGGCCGAGGAAAGCGGCCTCCACGGAGAGGACGATTTCCGCTGGGTGATCGATCCCCTGGACGGCACCACGAACTTCCTGCACGGCTATCCGCAGTTCGCCGTGTCCATCGCCCTGCAGCACAAGGGCAGGCTGGAGCAAGGGGTGGTGTACGACCCGTTGCGGCAGGAACTGTTCACCGCCTCGCGTGGCAGTGGCGCACTGCTCAATGACCGGCGGATCCGTGTCAGCAAACAACGCGATCTCAAGGGCGCCCTGCTGGGCACCGGCTTCCCGGTACGCGATCCCGTGCAGCTGGAAGCGTACCTGGACACCTTCCGCAGCCTTTTTGCTGAGACCTCGGGCATACGGCGCGCCGGGGCGGCGGCGCTGGACCTGGCTTACGTCGCCTGTGGCCGACTCGACGGATTCTGGGAATTGAGCCTCAAGGAATGGGACATGGCGGCCGGCGCGCTGCTGGTCCAGGAGGCCGGCGGCCTGGTCGGCGATACCGCCGGCGGCAGCGAGCATTTGAGAAGCGGCGACATCGTTGCCGCAAACCCCAAAGTGTTCAAGGAAATTCTGGTGCGGCTACGCCCCGTGGCACCTCCGCACAAGCGCACGGCTAAAACCTGAACGGCCGTCTAAGGCATCCCGGTACGCCATCAGGGTGCGGCTGCCGGAGGCTTTGTCGCCGGCCGCGTCGGAACCGCCTGTTTCTTTGCATTTCACCTGCTCCGGCGCAGGCGCGGACGATCCAACGCACACTCGTCACCGGCGGCCAAAAAAATGTCTTTCCGCCGGAAATGCACCGTCCGTCACCAGTAACGAACGCAGGTCGCGATTCATGATCGGGCACACCGAACAGGATGCGAAGGTCGCAGCGATACGCCCTCGTTCAATTCTCGCACCGTCAAGCCCGTCTCCAGCCACTCGGGACATTGCCGATAATTTCATGATGAGCCACCATATCCGCCCAGGGGGGTTCGATTGTGAGCAACAGTTGATAAGCCGCCATTCGGCTGAGTCCGACTCCGGGAAGTTGCCGGAAAGGGCTGTCAGGCTAATCTGCGATTGCACTGCCTCATGCGTGTAGGGATGCTGACCACTTCGTTTCCTCTGGCGCGAAACGCGACGAGCGGCATCTTTGTCGCGCGGCTCGCCGCGCAGCTTGGCAAACTAGTCGAGCTCGTCGTCCTGACACCGGACGGAGATTATGTTGTCAGCGAGCAGCCTGTCACCGCCTACGAGACCCGGCGGTTTCGCTATGCACCTCGTCAATGGCAACGGCTTGCGCACGGCCCTGGCGGCATCATGGCATCCTTGCAAGGCAACCGCTGGCGATGGGGACTGCTTCCGGGCTTTCTGCTGGCGATGCTGTATGCATGCGTCCGTCTGGCCCGTTCCTGCGACCTCCTGCACGCAAACTGGGCGATCAATGGTGCCGTAGCAGGCCTCGCGGGCGCCATTTGCGGCAAACCGGTCGTGACCACGCTCCGCGGCAGTGACGTGACCGGCCTGGAGGCGTCCAGGTCGGCGCGGGCGGCCGTACGGCTGTGCCTTTCCACAAACCGCCGGCTCGTCTGCGTCGGAGATTCAGTGCGCCAACAGGTACTGAAATACTTTCCGGCGGCGGCATCAAAGCTGAGCGTCATCGAAAACGGCGTTGACGACTATTTCCTGTTCCTGGGCCGCGCGCGAGCGCCCGCAGCCGGCACAGAACT
>CAYVOU010000096.1:0-6501 GCA_964453295.1 uncultured Gammaproteobacteria bacterium | reverse complement strand
CGGAGGGCAGCGATCGCTACCTCACAATGGACGACTACATCAACGGCTACATCGACCATTGCGTCGATGCGCTTTGCAAGCGTCACGGCGTGGACAGCGTCAACGTGCTGGGCATCTGTCAGGGCGGTACCTTCAGCCTCTGCTACAGCGCGACGCATCCGGAGAAGGTTCGCAACCTGGTCACTACCGTGACCCCGGTGGATTTTCACACACCCGACGACATGTTGAGTCACTGGGTTCGCAAGGTGGATATCGATCTGCTGGTCGACACCATGGGCAACATGCCCGGTGAAATGCTCAATTGGACCTTCCTGTCGCTGAAGCCGTTTCGCCTGTCCGGTCAGAAATACCTGGACATGATCAACATGCTCGACGACCCGGTCGCGGCGAAGAACTTCATGCGCATGGAGAAGTGGATTTTCGACAGCCCGGATCAGGCGGGTGAAGCCTATCGGCAGTTTCTCAAGGATTTCTACCAGGGCAACCGCCTGATCAAGGGCGAGGTGATGATAGGCGACCGTAACGTCGACCTCGGAAACATCAGCATGCCGGTGCTGAACATCTTCGCAAAGGACGATCACCTGGTACCGCCCGCTGCGTCCAAGGCCCTGGAGCGTTACGTCGGCACCAAGGATTACACGGCGCTGGAATTTCCGGGTGGGCACATTGGTATCTATGTCAGCGGCAAGGCGCAGAAGCTGATCCCGCCGTCCGTCTGCGACTGGCTGGGCAAGCGCCCCTGACGCCACGGGGTGGCCCCGCGGCAGGGATGCCGCGCCGGGCCCCAGGTGCCGCGTCCGCGAGTTATGCCCGCTCGGCGGTCGTTGCGGCGGCAGGTTAGATCGGAGCGGACGGACCCCCGGTGCCGGAATCGTCCGCTTCAATCAGTCCTTCGGCTCCGACTTGGGTGTCGTGAAGCTTTGCCAGAACGCCTTCTGGATTGCCTCGAATGCCTTGAACTGCTCTCCCGAGTTCAGCAGCAGTTTCGAGGGATCCATGGAATCCATGCCCTCAAGCATCTTTTCCCGCATATGCTCCAGCCATTGCTGTTGCAGCGGCTCCATGTCGGGCAGCCCGAAGAAGCTGCGAAGTTCCTGCGGCGTCGCATCAATATCGAGTTTAATCTTCATGGTGGCTTTTCCGGTTGGTTGGCGGCCTAGTGTAAGGCCATTCGGCCGGCAGGCCGCCATCCGGGCAAAAAAATCCCCCAATGACCCGCAAGCTAAGCGGGTCCGGGGGAAGGGGAGGTCAAATCAAATCAAGTATTGCGGTTCGCGCGTCAGGCGGCCTTCTTGGAGACCGCGGTCGTGGTCTTTTTCGAAGTCGTCACTGCGGTGCTCACGCCTTTCTCGAACCAGCTGGTGAACTGCGTGCGCGCGTCATTAAGGATCTCAGTGGCCTTCTTGGCGCTGCTCATCAGCTTTTCGTTGTACTCGGTCGCGAGCTTCGCCTGCGCCGACATCAATTCCTTGTAATCCTTGATTTCACTAACCAACGTCATCTGTTTCACACCCGTCTCGATGCAGGTGCTGGCGATCGCGAGCTGCTGCTCGGTCAGCTTTTCAACGACGCTGGTGCTGATTGTTTCCAGTTCCTTCGCGGCGTCCATGGCGGATTTGCCGAAGGTCTCCCACTGTTCAACGATTGCATTCTGCATAAACTGTTTCCTCGCCGGTTTGATGAAGTTTCTGTCGCCCTTTTTCGTTACTAACAATTGGTTTTCAACCCAGGGTATTGGTGCGCCGCACCAATTGTTGCAATGCAAAATACGCCTTCGAGGCGCAATTGTCAACACCTGCAATCGCTTGCGTTGCACAAGAGTCAAGACAAGGTCTAAGCTTCCCTTCTGCGGTGTATTACGGGACCCGGGCGTACACCTTAAATCCTTGTTATTAAAGGATGTCTGCGGTAAAGTTCTGCCTCCTTACATGCCGGGGCAGGAACGCAATGCACCCCTGCCGCACTCTTTCAACCCAATCAGTTTGATGTATATAAAAATTTATCGGGAGATACGCATAATGACTCTCCAGCACGACGGACATACGAGGACCAAGAACAAGGCCCTGCTCAAATGGGTGGACGACATGGCCGCCCTTTGCAAGCCTGACAAGATTTACTGGTGCAACGGCTCGCAGGAGGAATACGATCGACTCTGCGGCGAACTGGTGGAGGCCGGTACCTTCGTCAAGCTGAATCCCGCCAAGCGCCCCAACAGCTATCTCGCCCGCTCCAGTCCCAGCGACGTGGCGCGCGTCGAGGACCGCACGTTCATCTGCAGCAAGAACAAGGACGATGCGGGCCCCACCAACAACTGGATGGACCCGTCCGAAATGCGCAGCATCCTCGGCGACCTGTTCGACGGCTGCATGCGCGGTCGCACGATGTACGTCGTGCCCTTCAGCATGGGCCCGATCGGTTCGCCGATCTCGCACATCGGTGTCGAATTGAGTGACTCAGCCTACGTTGCGGTCAACCAGCGCATCATGACCCGTATGGGACAGGACGCACTCGATGCCCTCGGACATGACGGCCATTTCGTTCCCTGCATGCACTCGGTGGGTTCACCGTTGGAACCGGGCCAGAAGGATCTGCCCTGGCCCTGCAACGAGGTCAAGTACATTACCCACTTCCCCGACACTCACGAGATCTGGTCCTACGGTTCCGGCTATGGCGGCAACGCCCTGCTGGGCAAGAAGTGCTTCGCGCTGCGCATCGCCTCGGTGATGGGCCGCGACCAGGGCTGGCTTGCCGAGCACATGCTGATCCTCGGCGTCGAATCTCCGCATGGTGAAAAGACCTACGTTGCCGCCGCTTTCCCAAGCGCCTGCGGCAAGACCAATTTCGCCATGTTGATCCCGCCGGAAGAAGGCTTCAAGGGCTGGAAGGTCACGACCATCGGCGACGACATTGCCTGGATCAAACCCAACGCCGACGGCAAGTTCTACGCCATCAACCCGGAGGCGGGCTACTTCGGCGTGGCGCCGGGCACCTCCATGCATTCCAATCCGAATGCGATGCTGACGCTGAAGGAAAACTGCATCTTCACCAATTGCGCACTGACCGATGAAGGCGACATCTGGTGGGAGGGCATGACCGATCAGCCGCCGGCGCATGCCATCGACTGGAAGGGCAAGGAATGGACTCCGGAGAGCGAAACGCCCGCGGCACACCCCAACGCGCGCTTCACCGCTCCGGCAGGACAGTGTCCTTCGATCGATCCCAACTGGGAGAATCCGGCCGGCGTACCCATCAGCGCCTTTGTCTTCGGCGGCCGTGTCAGCAAGAACTTCCCGCTGGTGTTCCAGAGTTATTCCTGGGAGCACGGTGTCTACCTGGCGGCGACCATGGGATCCGAGGCGACCGCTGCCGCCGTCGGCCAGGCCGCCATGCGCCGCGATCCGATGGCCATGCTGCCGTTCTGCGGTTACAACATGGGTGACTATTGGGCTCACTGGCTGAAGATTGGCCGTGGACGCGTGGCGACGCCGCCGCTGATCTTCCGGGTCAACTGGTTCCGCAAGGATGAAAACGGCAAGTTCGTCTGGCCGGGCTTCGGCGAGAACATGCGCGCGTTGAAGTGGATCGTCGATCGTTGTCGCGGCCGCAGCCTGGCGGTGGAAAGCCCGATCGGCTGGGTGCCGCCGCATTCAGCGCTCAACTGGGACGGTCTCAACTTCCCGCTCGAGAAGTACTATTCGATCATGAATATCGATCGTGACAAGGCGAAGGCCGAAGCCGAGGAACAGAAGGAGTTCTTCGAGAAGTTCAGCGATCGCATGCCGCGCGAGCTGGTACTGGAGCGTGAGCTGCTGCTCTCGCGCCTGGATCGTTCACCGGAGCTTTGGGATCTGCACAAGGTCGCCTGACCTGGAAAACGCTGCTGTCCTGTAGTTGCGCGCCCTGCCGGGATGACCGGCAGGGCGTTTTCTTTTGTGCGGCGGTCAACCGCCGGGGCGGCCGCACGATGATCAGGTCGTCAGGCGCCTGGGCGAGTGCCGTGCGAATGCCTGCGCCGTGTCGTCGGATTTTTCAGGCAACAGGCCGGCGGCCTCCAGGGCGCCAACGGGTCTGCTGAAGAGAAAGCCCTGGGCATAATCGCACTGGTTTCTGCGCAGGAATGCCAACTGCTCGTTGGTTTCAACGCCTTCGGCGATAGTTTCCAGGCCTAGCCGCCGGGTCATGGCGAGGATGGCCTCGACAATGGCGGCATCGTCCGCGTCGGTACTGATGTCGCGAATGAATGACCGGTCCACCTTTACGGTGTCGATGGGAAACCGCTTCAGATAGGCCAGCGACGAATAGCCGGTGCCGAAGTCGTCGATGGACAACCGCACGCCAAGTTCGTGCAGTCGGTCCATGGCCTGCACGGCATTTTCGGTGTCGCTCATCAGCACCGTCTCCGTAATTTCCAGCTCCAGGCGATCGGCTGCCATCCCGGTGTCCTCCAGGATAGCGGCGATCTGTTGCGGCAGTCCGGCGTCGCGGAATTGCCGGCCGGAAAGGTTCACGGAAAGCTTGATGTCTTCGCCAAAAAGATCGCGGCAGTCCGAGCAGGCTTTGCGCAGGACCCACAGTCCCACCGGCACGATCAGGCCTGTCTCCTCCAGCAGCGGAATGAACCGATCCGGCGTCACCACGCCCCACTCCGGGTGCTGCCAGCGCAGGAGCGCCTCGAAGCCGAGGATCCGGTCGTCGCCGATGCGCACCAGCGGCTGGTAGACCAGGCTGAATGCATCCTGGTCGAGTGCCTTGCGCAGGCTGGACATCAGCTTGACGCGTTCCGAGGCGGCGGCGTTGAGCTCGTCCGAATAGAACTGGTAGGTGTTCCGGCCGCAGGCCTTGGCGTGATACATCGCCGCATCGGCGCTGCGAAGCAGGCCATCCAGCTCGGTGCCGTCGTCCGGGTAAATGCTGATGCCGATGCTGGGGCTGATGTTGATTTCGTGGCCTTCCAGGGTACAGGGGCTGGCGAGCACGTCGATGATTTTCTGTGCCACCAGCGCGGCGGCGTCGGTATCGTCTATGGTCTCGAGGATGATGGTGAACTCGTCACCGCCCAGCCTGGCAACGGTATCGTCCTGGCGTATGCATTGCGATAACCGCCGCGCGACGTCGCAGAGCAGGTCATCGCCGGCGCTGTGCCCGAGCGAATCGTTGATATGTTTGAAGTGGTCCAGATCCAAAAATAGCAGCGCCAGCTTTTGTTCCCGTCGCCGGGCGTGCTGAATCGCGTGGCGAAGCCGGTCGTGGAACAGGCTGCGATTCGGCAGCTCGGTCAGGACGTCGTAGTTGGCCATCCGACGCAACTGCTCTTCGGTTATGCGGCGCTGGGTGACATCCTCGAAGATCCAGATGCTGCCGCGGTCGAGTGCCCCTTCGTCGATTGCCTTGATCGACAAGGCGCACCAGAAATCGTGGCCGTCGTGGCGTCGCATCTTGAACTCGCCCGTAAACACCGCCTCCCGTTCCAATTTGCGGGTGGTGCCGGGATCCCGAAACAGGGTGCCGACCGGACGACCTTCGAGGGTGCCGCGGGCCAGGCCGAACAACTCCTTGAGCCTGAGGTTGACGTGGACCATGCGGCCGTCGCGGACGAAGGCAATACCTACCAGCGCGTTTTGCAGGATCGTGTCCAGTTCCGAAGTGGCGCGCTTGAGCTGCTCTTCGATTTGCTTGCGCCCGGTGATGTCGTATCCGGTGGAAATGACCATCCCGTCGGACAGGACGAAGTTGGCCCAAAGGTGCGTCTGCCGGTTGCCGTCGCGGGCCATCGGACTGAACTCCCTGAATATGCCGTCGCGCGCGGTCATGAGCGGCAGGATCCGGGTACGCTCCTTCGCGTCGGGATAGAGCCGTTCCACGATTCGGTCCTCGGAAACGACTTCGTCAATTGACCATCCGAGATTACGTTCCAGCTCGCGGTTCCAGAGCACGCAGCGCCCATTCTGATCAAAGCCGGCGATCATCACCGGCAGGTTTTCATAAATGGTCCTGAACAAGGCTTCGCTCTTGTGCCGCGCGATTTCCGCGTTCCTGAACGCGGTAATGTCCGACACCACGCAGATGTACAGCTGCTGTTGGCCGTTGCCGCTGGTGTTGATTGAAAGCCACATGGGAAAGGTCGTGCTGTCCAGTCGCCGCCCGGCTACCTCGCGTCCGCCACTCATGTGTCCCGGCGCCGCGGCGGTATGTTCCAGGAAAAAGCGCTCCAGATCGTTATCGTCGGCCTCCACCAGCAGTTCGGCGAAGCGCCGACCCACCAGCGTAGAGCCACGGGCGCCGAAAATCCGCTCCGCCGCCGGATTGGTCGATACGACCGTGCTGTCCGGACCCAGCGTGATGATGCCGTCCGGCACGCCGTCGAGGATGGCCCGGGTTCGAGCCTCGGTCGTCTCGAGTTGACCTTTGGCGTTGGCAAGCTCCTCGATCAAGGCTTGTGCCTTGGAGGCGGCGCGGTTGAAGTCGGCCGCGAGATCGGCGAATTCGTCCTGTACCCGGTTC
>CAYVOU010000095.1:0-6512 GCA_964453295.1 uncultured Gammaproteobacteria bacterium | reverse complement strand
CAGGCTGGTGCGGCTGCCGACCCGCTTCTATGACGCCAGCAGTGCCGGCGAGCTGATTTCCCGCTTGACTTTCGACGTGACCCAGGTTCAGGACGCCAATACCCGTGTGCTTATGGTGTTGGTCAAGGATACGCTGTCGATCATCGCCCTGGTCAGCTACATGTGCTACGTGCACTGGCGCCTGGCGATCGTGGTCATCCTGCTGGCACCGGTCATCGCCTTCGTGGTACGTCGGATCAGCAGCCGGCTTCGCGAAATGAGCCGAAGGGTGCAGCGCTCCATGGGTGCGATCACCCACGTCGCCGAGGAAGCGATCGAGGGTCACAAAGTGGTGAAGATCTTCGGCGGTCAGGGCTACGAGGTGACCCGCTTCGAGCAGGCCACCAACAACGCGCGCAAATTCGCCATGAAGGTGGTGATGACCTCGGCGGCCAACGAGCCGCTGATCCTGGTTATCATCGCCGTCGGCATCGCCATCATGATTTACTCGGCATCGTTGATGTCCGCCTCGCGTCTGATGACCCCCGGCGAATTCGTCGCCTTCTTCACCGCCTTGAGCCTGGTGCTGGCGCCCGTGCGGCGCATCACCGCGATCAACGAACCGCTGCAGCGCGGGCTGGCCGCCGCCGAGAGCATTTTCAACCTGATCGACGAAGGACAGGAACCCGATGTGGGCAGCCGCTCGCTGGGGCGTTGCCGCGGCGAGATCCGCTTCGAGAACGTCGGCTTCACCTATCCGCAGGCCAAGGAGGCGGCGCTCAAGGAGATCAGCCTGACGATTGCCGCGGGCGAAACGGTGGCCCTGGTCGGCGCCTCGGGTAGCGGCAAGACCACGCTCGCCGGCCTGGTGCCGCGCTTCTACCGCCCCACCATCGGAACGATCAGGATAGACGGCTTCGACCTGGACGAGGTCGCATTGACCTCGCTACGCGAAAACATCGCCCTGGTCAGCCAGGACGTGGTGCTGTTCAACGACACCCTGCGCAACAACATCGCTTATGGCGGCCTGCGCGGCGTCAGCGACGAGGTCATCGTCCGGGCGGCCGAGGCGGCGCGGGTCATGGAATTCGTCAATGCGATGCCGGAGGGTCTGGACACGCTCATCGGCGAAAACGGCGTGCGACTTTCCGGCGGCCAGCGTCAGCGGCTGGCCATTGCCCGGGCCCTGCTGAAGGACGCCCCCGTCCTGATCCTGGATGAAGCGACCTCCGCCCTGGACTCGGTTTCCGAACGCCATATCCAGGAGGCACTGGAGGTGCTGCGCAAGGGCCGCACCTGCCTCATCATCGCTCACCGACTGTCGACCATACAGAACGCGGATCGCATCATCGTGATGCGGGAGGGACACGTGGTGGAGACCGGCACGCACGAGCAGCTCGTTGCCCGCGATGGCGTCTATTCCACCTTGTACCGCGTGCAGTACGCCGCCGAAGCCGAAGCCCGCGAACAGCTGGCGACCTGAGTCCGCGGCCGGATCAGAACAGGGCTTCCACGCGCAGGGTGCCCACTACCGCGTCGTCCAGGCCGGCACCGCCCGGATGCCTGATGTATTGCAGGTCCGGCTTGACGCTGAGCCAGGGCGTGGCCTGGAACTTGTAGAACATCGACATCGACAGTTCATGGTCGTCGGCGTAGATACCTGCCTTTTGCGCCTTGTCGCTGAAGTGCACGTATGAAGGGCCGACGCCAATCTGATCCTCGTCGCGGCCCGGCAGGGCGCCGATCCAGATCAGTCCCCCGCCGACGTGCAGGTCGGCGTCGGACACGGCCGCGTCGGCGACGCCAATCTGCAGGAAGGCACCGATGCCCTGGCCTTCCGTTTCCGTCCAAAGCGTTTGATCGGCGGTCAGGTAGGCGCCGGTCGTGCCGTGTTCCGTGCCGCCGCCGAAACGGCTGAAGTCGCCGTCATGATGCCAGGCGCCTATGCCGATGCGGCCGCCGCCGTGGGCATTCCAGCTGCCGCCGGCCTCACCGACATAAAAGTAGTCCGAATTCCCGTCGAAGAATGCGCCCGGGCCACGGTTACCGCTGCGGCGGGAAGCAGGGTCCTGCGTCGAGCCGTCGAAGAGGCCGAAGCCGGCGTAAAGGTGGTCGCCGGGGTAGACGAAGCCGATCACGCTCATCGCCGGATCCGGATAGGAGGGAAAGCCCAGGATGGTGGGGCTGAAGCCCATGGAAGACTGGATGAATTCCGCGGCGTTCTCGGCGTAGGCGAACTTCGAGTTGGCGTCGATCTTACCGATGGTGAATTGGAGCAGATGTCCGGTCACGCCCGCCGGCGTGTCGGTGTGGCAGCTTTCGTAGTCGCCGCCGCGGTTTCCCAGGCAGAACTCGTAGTAGTACGCGTTGACCTGCTCGAAGTTCTCGGAATCGATGTTGTCGAATCCCTGGAAGTCGCCGGCAAGCGCGGAACCGTTTGGGCCGCGCAGGCGCTGCAGGTTGAACACGAGCCTGCCGCTGGACCAGCCGGTGAGGTCGCGCATGTTGACGTTGAAGCTGAGATCGAACAGGTAACGGAAGGCATCGCCGCGGCGGGCGCCACCGGAAAAGACATTCGAATAATCCATGATCACCACCGGTTCGACGGTGAGGCCGTGCCTGGCCAGCGAAGCTCGCAAGCCACCCCAGTCGCCGCTGCCGTAGTCACTATCCATCGGCCAACCCCCCGCGCCGGCGGTTGCCAACGTTGCCGGTTCTTCGTTGCGTTCCACCATCGCCGGGGCGTTCGCGACCTGGGACCGGCCGGCACCGGGCACATCCGCCGCCGCCCCCGCGCATGGCGCCAGCAGGCAGATCATCGCCGGCAGGCATCGCCCCGCTGCCCAAGTCCTGGGGCGCATCTCCGGTTTGTTCCTTGCCGGCGCCGGGTCGTGCAACTTCGAAAAATCAGCCATCAATTATTTCGCCCGTTCGATCCACCGCGAACCCTCTCAGACGCACTCAATGCAAGTGAGAATGATTATCGATTGTATTGAATCATTGTCAAGCCTCGTCATCGCAAAGCCGTGCGGGGCCCTGGCGGGAGCGTCGCCGGTTTCGGATCCGGACGCTGGGGAACGTGCTTTAGGACTTACAGAACGGGAGAAATATTGAGAGTAACTACTTACAGACGCGGTTTCGGCCGGCCCGCTTGGCCCGGTACAGGGCGGCGTCAGCGCTCTCGATGAGCGCTTCCGGATCCTGGCCATGCTGCAGTTCCGCCACGCCGATTGAAACGGTGACCGGTGGCAGATCGCCTTCGTCGTGCAGGCTGGCCGGTGTGGTGCTGACCGCCTCTCGCAGGCGTTCGGCCACCTGCATTGCGTCATTCTGGCCGGTGCCGGGCAACAGCGCCACCAGTTCTTCGCCACCGTAGCGAGACAAGGTGTCCTCGGGCCGAAGCAGTTCCTGGAGGCAGCGCGCGACGCTGACCAGCGCCCGGTCGCCGGCGAGGTGACCGTGCGTGTCGTTGTAGTTCTTGAAGTGATCGATGTCGATCATCAGCACGGAGAACCGCTGATGGCCGCTATTGGCGCGATTGACTTGGCGGCGGATCATTTTGTCCAGCCAACGCCGGTTGAACAGGTTCGTGAGTGAATCGACCGTCGCCTCGTACTCGTACTCCCGCAACAGGTCCTGGATCCGGTTGATGACCGTGCTGCCGTAGCGCAGGCGCTGGACCAGCGTTCGCAGCAGATTGCAGGCGACGCCATGCGAGGCCTTGACCAGCGCCCACAGCGTTTCCTCGTCGATGACCAGCACGCGCGTGGGCACGTCGGCATAAACGTCGGCGGCGGCCGGCTGGCCGTCGATCAGGGCGATTTCGCCGACGCTTTCACCGGCCTCAATCGTTGCCACGGCCTGGGCGTCATCAGGATTCAGGCGGACGCTGAGGCAACCGTCGATGAGGAGGTAAACACAATGACTGATATCGCCGGCGGCGATCAGCCGTGCGCCCGGCGGCAGGACACGGATCGGGCAGGCGGCCAGCAGCGGCAGGACTTCTTCCGGATCGACGTGCGCGAACAGCGCGAGGGATTTTATATCCCCGGCGCCGAGTTCCGCGTTCTGCGCTTGGAGTCCCATCTCGGCCTGCATCCCGTTGTTTCAAAATGAACCCGGAATTCGGCCGTCGCGGTCCGCCGGGGCTGGCGCCCCCTTGGCGCCAGCCCCAAACTCTAGACCATTTTAGTTATCCCTGCCGCGACCCAAGTCGCGCCGGCAGGCAGACCGGGGTCAGGCGCGGGCCGGCTCAGGGCTCGGCAGCATGCCTTCCCGGACGATGAAGCGGCAAATCGAATCAAGACCGAGGCCGGTCTTGAGATTACTGAACACAAAGGGTCTTTCGCCCCGCATGCGGCGGGCGTCGCGTTCCATCACTTCCAGTGAGGCGCCGACGTAAGGCGCCAGATCAATCTTGTTGATGACCAGCAGGTCCGACCGGGTGATGCCGGGTCCGCCCTTGCGCGGGATCTTCTCGCCCTCGGCCACGTCGATCACGTAGATGCAAAGATCAGCGAGTTCAGGACTGAAGGTCGCGGCGAGATTGTCGCCGCCGCTTTCCACCAGCACGAAATCCAGATCCGGAAATTTGCGGTGCAGCGCTTCGACGGCGGCAAGATTCATCGAGGCGTCTTCCCGGATCGCGGTGTGCGGGCAGCCACCGGTCTCCACGCCGACGATGCGATCCGCCGTCAGCGCCTGGCTGCGGATCAGGAACTCGCAATCCTCGCGGGTCTAGATGTCATTGGTGACCACGGCGATTTGGTAGTCGTCGCGCATGGCCTTGCAGAGCGCATCGACCAGCGCGGTCTTGCCGGACCCGACCGGTCCGCCGATGCCGATGCGAAGAAGCTGTGATGTTTCCGACATGGTATGTCCTCGGTTGACGCAATGGGAATCAGGAGCGGAACAGGCGGGTGTACTGGGTTTCATGCAGACTGCTGGCAATCGCGTGCGCCGGGGCCGAAGCGCCGATGTCCGCGTCGGACATCTTGAGCCCGACATTCACGACCGCCGCGATCTCATCGGCGAGGCTCAGCAGCAGGCGCTGCCCCGACACCTGACCCAGCGGCACCAGTTTGACACCTGCGGTCACCTGGCCTTCCAGCCATGCCCAAACATATGCGCTCAGGCATTCATGCTTGCCGATCCGCCACTCCACCGCCGCCAGGGCGAACAGCGTGGCGAAGCTTGCCGCAGGCGACAGGGTCCAGGGTGCCGCGGCCGGTATGCCGAGATCGCGCAGCAGGCGTGCCAACGCCTGGCCGCGATCGCGTTCGTCGGCGCGCAGTTCGGAAGTCTCGCGCTGGGCAAGCAACGCCGTGCTCCACTTGCGTACGCCGGCCTCGTCATGGTTGAACCATGCGAGATACAGCCGCTGCAGCAGCGGTACATCGACGCGCTTTACCGAGCAGTGCAGCAGCGAGCGTAGCCAATGCCCCAGGCTGGCCTCGTCGTGAACCCACCGGGCCTCCACGGCCCATTCCAGGCCCTGCGAGTACGCATACGCGCCGACGGGCAGGCCTGGACTGACCAGTTGCAGCAGACGGGCGTTAACCATGGCGCGGCCCGCGTCTGCTTCAGTGGGAGTGGGAATGACCATGGCTGGCATGCCGCACACCCGCTTCGTGGTAGGCGCCGGCTTCGGGCTGGAAAGCCGCCTGCACGACGTGCACCGAGGCGCCTAGCGAGCGCACCATGTCGTCGAGCACGTGATCGTGCAGCCAGCGTGCCCAGCCGTCGCCGATCTGTAGCGGCACGTGCCGGTTGCCCAGGTGATAGCAGATGCGCGCGAGCAGCAGCGGGTCGCCGGTTTCAACAACCGACACGGTTTCGGGCGCGGCGCGTACCGCCACCACGCGGCCGTCGTCCGTGCGCAGGCGATCGCCGTCTTTGAGCTGGGTGCCGGGCGGCAGAAAGACGCCGGCCTCGCGGCCGCTGTCCAGCGTCACCCGCAGCCGGCTCTTCTGGCGCAGCTCGAATGGCAGGGTCATGGTTTCCGCCGCCTCGCCGCCGTTACATTTTTCTATCAGACGCAGCATGACCGGCTCCTGTCGGATTTAATTCGTTGCATGTCGCGGGGCACCGCTTAGAACAGAAAGTAACGCTGGGCGAGCGGCAGCACCGTCGCCGGTTCGCAAACCAGCAGCTCGCCGTCGGCACGGACCTCGTAAGTCTGCGGATCGACCTCCATCTTGGGTCGGTAATCGTTGTGGATGAGATCCTGTTTGCCGATCCTGCGGGTATCGGCGACCACGCCAATGAGATTTTTGAGGTCCAGCGCTTCGGGCACGCCGCGCGCCTTCGCCGCCTGCGACACGAAGCTCATGCAGGTGGCGTTGCGGGCGCCGGCCAGGGCGCCGAACATGGGCCGATAGTGCACCGGCTGCGGCGTGGGAATGGACGCGTTGGGATCGCCCATGGGCGCGGCGATGATCATGCCGCCCTTGATGATGAGCGAAGGCTTGGCGCCGAAGAAGGCGGGCTTCCACAGCACGATGTCCGCCAGCTTGCCGGTCTCGATTGAGCCG
>CAYVOU010000094.1:0-6594 GCA_964453295.1 uncultured Gammaproteobacteria bacterium | reverse complement strand
CGGCCGCAAATGCGTCGGGCCGGGATTACCGTCATTTAATCTCCGAGGTCGGGAAAATGTTCGGCGACCCGGCGCGGGCGGCGCAATGGCCCCACCGTGAATAGCGCGTGGTGCGCTAAGAAAATTCCGGTGTCGAAAGACCATTGGACACGTACTTTGTGACCCGGCGGCGACATCTGCGCCCGGCCTCGAAGTTTCCGCATAATCCAGCCGAAGGGTTACCATCGGACCATACACCATCAATGGACAGACGCACTCGATGAAGGCGACAAGCCCAACAAGTATTCCGGCCTTTGCGAAGGTCTTGATCGTCGTTGCGTTGCTGGCCGAGCTGGTTGCGGTGGCGTGGCTTTACTGGCCGGGGCTGCATGGACCGCTGGTGATGGACGACTATCCCCAACTGTCCGGTCTTTTCAATCTCGACGCGGCTTTGCCGGCCGACTGGAAGGGTGACCTGTTCAGTAACAGCGGGCCGTTGGGACGACCGGTGGCGATGGCCACATTTATGTTCAACGGCATCACCGCGGGTCCGGACATCTTTGCGTGGAAGTATACGAACCTGATGATCCACCTTGCCTCGGGTGCGTTCGTCATATGGTTGACCGCGCTTGTCCTTTCAGCTGCCGGCGCCGGCGGTGCCGACGAAAAGCCGCCGGCCTGGGCGCCGGCGCTGCTGATTGGCGGCCTTTGGCTGGCACACCCCATTCAGGTCAGCACAATCCTTTATACCGTGCAGCGCATGACGGAATTGTCGGCGCTGTTCTGTTTCGCGGGGATGGTCGCCTATTTGTGCGGTCGGCGACGGCAGCTTTCCGGGCGAACAGGCGGCCACACGCTGGTACTGATGACTTACCTCGTCTTTCTGCCTCTGGCCGCATGGAGCAAGGAAAACGGCGCGCTGTTGCCCGCATATATTTTCCTGCTGGAAGTGTACTTCCTGAAATTTTCAGGCGACTCAAGGGCACGGGGGCTGGTCGTCGTTTCGCAGGCGGGGTTTTTTCTATTGCCCGCTGCCGCGACGATTCTTTACGTGGCGACACATTTTCATCAGCTCACGGTGGATGCTTTCGCCACCATGCAGTTTTCATCATGGCAGCGTGTGCTCACCGAGCAGCGGGTGTTGATGATGTATATTGGCGAAATTCTGCTCCCGACCCTGGGGCGTTTCGGGTTTTTCCACGACGATATCCTGATTTCGACCGGCTGGTTGCATCCGGTTACCACGCTTCTGTCCGGCCTGTGCCTGCTTTCACTGGCGGTGGCGGCGGTTCTGCTGCGTAAGAAACGGCCGGTGTTTGCCTTTGGCATCGCGTTTTTTATCGTCGGCCAATTGCTTGAATCGACGATGCTGCCTCTCGAACTGGCGTTCGAACACAGGAATTACCTCCCGTCCTATGGATTGCTGCTGGCGGCCGCGGACATGGTACGCGCGCTCGACATCCGCGGGTTTGCAAAAGCCGCCATAGGCATCGTCGTTGTGGTGCTGTTCGCTTTGGTGCTCAGGCTTTATGTGGAAAGATGGGCGAGCTACCCGAAGCTGATGGAATATGCAGCCCAAACGCATCCGACCTCGCCTCAGGTTATGGCGACCATAGCCGGTTCGCTGACGGCTCAGGGGCGTTACCGGGACGCTATAGACCTTCTGGCAACCCGGCCCACGCTGGGTGGGAGATTCCAAACGCTATACATCCTCTGTCTGCGCGATCACCGGCTGAGTCGAGGCTCGCTTCAGGACGTGGAATCATCGATGCTGCATCCACTCGACCCTTACGCGGTGACTGGGTTGGTGGAACTCGCTCGCGAGGGCCTGGATGATAATTGCAGCTTCGATCGCGACGAGTTCCTGCAGTTGGCCGATACTGCATTGCAGCGGGGTATACGGGATACCGCAGGGCGATTCAAGGTTCACCTTTACAAAGCCCACTACCTGTGGGCAATGCGCCGTCGCGATGCGGCGATCCGGGAGGCATTGGCCGCGCAGGAGGTTATTCCGACGGATCCCGTGGCGTTGTTCCTGGCGACCGAATGGCGGATCAGCCTTGGCCGGATGGTTGAAGCGAAGAACAGTTACGATCAGGCGGTTCGTATTGCCAAGGCTTCGGATAAAGATTACGGTACTTACATAAAAGACGTCGGTAAGATGTTTGCCGAACCCGGCCTCGCGGCGCATTGGCTTAAAGGGGATTAGTATCTTGTAAACAGGCCGGATTCCAATTCCGCAACCAGGTGTCGGCAATACGGACAGGCGGTGCGTGTCGACATTTTCCCACTCTGGCGAAATCGAAATGAGAGAAAAGCTGAGCATCGTGCTTCCCGCACGCAACGAAGAAGGGGCGCTGGGCGAACTCATTCCAAAGATCCTCAGCCACTATCCCGAAGCAGAGATCATCCTTGTTGACGATGCTTCAACCGACCGCACGCGAGCCATCGCGGAGGCGGCGGGGATCCGGGTGTTGTCACACCCTTATCGAATGGGAAATGGTGCAGCAATCAAGACCGGCACCAAGGCGGCAAGCGGCGATGTGCTGGTTTTCATGGATTCAGACGGACAGCATGACCCTGCGGATATCGGGGCGTTGCTTGAGAAAGTTCGCCAAGGCTTTGACATGGCAATCGGTGCGCGTGACATGGGATCTCATGCGAATACTGCGCGCTGGCTCGCAAACCTGTTCTACAATCGGATGGCCAGCTGGGTGACCTCGCAACGAATCGACGACCTGACATCCGGTTTCAGGGCGGTGCGCGCCGATAAGTTCAAGGAGTTTCTCCATCTGCTGCCCAATGGCTTTTCTTATCCCACGACCTCGACGATGGCATTTTTTCGTTCCGGCTACGCGGTGGCCTACGTACCGACGCAAGCCCATCGCCGTATCGGCAGCAGCCATATCAGCCCATTGCGGGATGGTCTGAAATTTCTCCTGATCATGTTTCGTGTGGGCACGTTGTACGCGCCGTTGAAGATATTTCTCCCGATAAGTGCCTCAGTGTTCGTGACCGGTCTCGGCTACTACATCTACACCTATTCCCATTTCGGTCGATTCACAAACATGAGCGCACTGTTGTTTATCGCCTCTTTGCTTATCTTCCTGATTGGCTTGGTCTCCGAGCAAATCACGATGCTGCTTTTCTCGAACCACGGCAACCGCTGACGGCGTCGGACGACGGTGGCCGTCTATTTCCAGCGGTGATAGGCGCGCATGAGGAAAAGAAGGCTGAAAGTGTAAGTTGCGCTGGTCGCAAGGCCAATCCCCGATAACCCGTAAAGCTTGATTAGCGTCGCGTCTCCGGCCAGATTTACCAGCGCGTTCAGGGTGGCGCCGATAGCCATCAGCCGGACGCGCCCTTCGGCGCTAAGCGCCCGGGCATAAACAAGACTTGCGACGAAGGGACCGGCCCCGATCAGGTAACAGGACAACAGATTCGCCAGATTTTCGCGCGCGGCGTTGTCCATGACGCCGGCGCCGTATAGGAGATCGATCAGCGGCCGGCTCAGTGCGATCGCCACTAGGCTGACGAGGAACGCGGCGAGGCCGAGACGTACGGCAAGGATCCGGATCCCCCTTTTGTCCAGAGGTTGCGCGGCCGCGGTTCGACTCATCTGGGCGTACGCCAGGGTCAGGTAACCGGTAAACAGCAAGGGGGCGAGATTCCATAGGCGCCCGGCATACTCCACGGAAGTTACCGCGCTGGCCGCCAGCGTCTTGGCGAACATCGCGTCAACAAGCGGGATCATTCCCATCGAGAAGGCGCCAGCGGTTTGCCATGCCGCATTGGCGGCCGCCCAGGCTGCAATACTCCGGGCGGCGCCGCGTGTCACCTCCGCCGCTCGGCCCTGGGAGCCGACGAGGTGCGCCCGCATTCCCGCGGTTCGTCCAAGCTCGAACAGCATCAGCACGGTAACCAACGACCAGGGCGCCAACGGCAGGACGAAGACGGCGGGCGCGGCAAGCAAGGAACCGTACAGTGGAGAGATCGCCGCGGCGCCGTGCCGTGCCTCGGCGTTCAGGAAGCCTATGTACTGGGCGCTAAGCGCCGCGAATACAGGTATGGGCGTCATCATCATCAGCACCGGCCAGCTGACGCCAGGTGTGAAATTGCGGGCAACCAGCAACACACAGATGCTGAGGACAGGTACCAGCAACAGCGCGGTACGGACGAACAGGTGCCTTATCGCAGCCACACACTGGACTTGTTGGGCGCGGTGCACCGCGGGCATTACCACCGTGTCGGCGACACTGGCGGAGACAGCCATGATTACGGTCAGAGGAGCGTAGAGGAAAAATACCGAATCGGTCGTGGCATTCGCGCCGAAGCGGTTGCCGACCATGATGAACAGAACCAGGTGCGCGAAGCGCGCAACGAGATTGGCAGCGGTAACCGACAGCGTCCGGCGCAAGGTCAGACTCCGGCAGGCGGGAGCGCGGCGGGTAACAGCGCCGACAGGTATTGGGTGGCGATCGTGGCGGCGGAAAAATCACGCGCACGCTCCCGCAGTCGGACAACACGTTCCCGAAGGTCTTCTGGATCGAGAGACAGAGTGGCGAGCACTGCTTCGGCAAGGGCCCGGTCGTCGCCGACCGGGACAAGCGGTCCGAGGTGCCCGCCGTCGAGGATCTCGCGGGGTCCGCTATGACAGTCGGTCGCCACTACGGGCGTCCCGACGGCCAGCGCCTGCAGCAGAACGTTGGGCATGCCTTCCCAGCGTGACGACAGTACGAACAGGCTGGCCCGCCGCAGGTAGGCGAACGGATTGGAGACCTCGCCTGGCAACGCGATGTGGTCGCACAGCCCCAGTTTTGCGGCTGCATCCTCGAGCGCTTTCCTTTCCGGTCCTTCTCCCAGAATCACGAGGCGGGCGTCGATCCGGTCGCGAACCAATGAAAACGCACGCAACAGTGTCGTGAAGTCTTTTTGCGGGACGAGCCGACCAACCCCCAGAATCACCGGTACGGAGCCAGGCTGAAACCACGGATGAGGCGGCGTGGACTTGGCCAAATCTCGGATACGCTCGATGTCGACGGGGTTGTAGATCACCCGTATCTTTTGCGGTTCGATTCCCAGTTCCGCGGCGACGTCGGCCGCCACGCCCTTCGATACGGCAACGATCTGGTCGGCGGCGCGATACAGCATTCTTGCGGCCCATCTTCGAAACCGGTTTCGGAAGTTCATCGCGGTGTTCGCCTCGCGTAGCACCAGCCGCGTACGATGGCGGCTCAGTTGTCTCGCCAGCACCGCCACAAGGTTTGCGCCCGTGAGGCTGGAACTCAGGCAGTCCGGCCGCTCCGAATTGAGGTAACGGACCAGCCCGACCAGCGCATCAATGGCAAAGCCGATTTCGCCCGGGATACCGAATAAGCGCGGCAAGGCAATGACTCTGGCTGTGTCGGGCACTTCTTTCAATAGCGCCCCCTGTGGCCTGCCCAACACTACGTCAACAGCGACGCCGCGGTCGGTCAACTCCCGGCACAGGGTGACGATTACGCGTTCCGCGCCGCCGGTGCGAAGGTCTGGCAGGAAGAAAGCGACTTTAGCCACGCGGCGTTCCGATTGCCGGCTTTCGCTCGTGCCAGAGAAGGTAGATGTAGATCGCCCACAGTCGGTAGCCGTGATCCCGGCGCCGCTGCAGGTGCTCGTCAAGCAGTCGTCGGACCTGGGTCCCGGCGATGGGCGTGGGGACATCCCGCAGCATCTCGAGCATTTCATTGCCCAGTCCACCCCGGAACCACTCGTGTACCGGTACCGCGAACCCCTGTTTCCGCCGCTTCCACAACGACGCAGGCAACAGGTCGGCAAAGGCCGCCCGGAGCATGCGCTTTCCCTGGAATCCGTGCCGGTGCCAGTCAACCGGCAGAGAAAAGGCCAGCTCCACGAGTTCCCGATCGAGGAAAGGCGCGCGCGCCTCGAGCGAGTAGGCCATGCTGGCGCGGTCGACCTTCACCAGAATGTCCTGCGGCAGGTAAACCAGGGCGTCGGCAGCCATCATCTCCAGGATGTCATCGGCACGCGCTTCCTGCGGCAGGCCCGGCGGGAGATGCCCACGCCCGCAGAGATCGGGGAGCAGCTGACGGAAATCCAAGTGCGAGTAGAATACCGGTGCGACGTAGGGCCGTTCGGCCTCCTGACGCTTCACGATGTCAAGAAACAAATGGGCCTTTTTCAGGATGCTCCGACTGTGATGCGCCATCGGCTCCGGCAACCTGCGCACCAGGCCTTCAACGTTGCGCCGAAGTATCCCCGGCAATCGCGTGTACCAGCGAAGCAGGGTGCGAGCCATGTAGCGCTGGTATCCGCTGAAAAGTTCGTCGCCGCCGTCTCCTGACAATGCCACTTTCACGTGCCCGGCAGCGAACCTGGAAACGGCGGCCGTCGGGAGCAGTGACGAATCGGCGAACGGTTGCCCGACGTGGTCGAGCACAAGGCCGACCAGTGCCTGCCGATCCCAGCTTTGCAGGCATTGCTCTCGATGGTCGGTGCCGAAACGGGCGGCGACCATCCTGGCGTATCGCCGTTCGTCGTAGGTTGGGTCGTCGAAACCGATGGAAAATGTTTTCGGGCGCACGCCGAACCGTTGGTCGAGCGTTGCCACCACCAGCG
>CAYVOU010000093.1:0-6595 GCA_964453295.1 uncultured Gammaproteobacteria bacterium | reverse complement strand
GGCCGACCACGGAAACCCGGGCGGCGCGACGCTTGCCCACCTGGATGACGTGGGTGGTGCCGGCGCGCAATTCCAGGCCCTTGTCGGACACACGCTCGCCGTCCAGCTTCACCCCGCCCTGGCCGATCATCCGCAGCGCCTCCGAGGTGCTCGCGGTCAGCCCCGCCTCCTTGAGGACATTGGCAATGGCCAGGCGGCCGTCGCGGGCCGGCACCTGCACGGCCGGCAGGTCGGCCGGCAGTTCGCGGTCGCGGAAACGGCTGAAGAAAGCCTCCCGCGCCGCCTCAGCCGCAGCGGCATCGTGGAAGCGCGTGATGATTTCCAATGCCAGCTCGATTTTGGCGTCACGCGGATTGTAGCCGTCAGCGACTTTCTGCTTCAGAGCGGCGAGATCGGCGTTGGAACGAAAACTCAGCAAATCGAAATACCGCCACATAAGGTCGTCGGAAATCGACATGAGCTTGCCGAACATCTCGGCAGGCGGTTCGCTAATCCCGATATAGTTGTCCAGGGATTTCGACATCTTGTTAACACCGTCCAACCCCTCCAGCAGCGGCATGGTCAGCACCACCTGGGGTTCCTGGCCGTACTGCTCCTGCAGTTGCCGGCCAACCAGCAGGTTGAACTTCTGATCGGTGCCGCCCAGTTCGACGTCGGCGCGCATCGCCACGGAGTCGTAGCCCTGCACCAGCGGGTAGAGGAACTCATGGATCGCGATCGGCTGACCGCCCTGGTAGCGCTTGTGAAAGTCGTCACGCTCCAGCATGCGCGCCACGGTGTGCCGCGACGCCAAGGTGATAAAGTCCGCGGGCGTCATGCGGTCGAACCAGTGCGAATTGAACATGATTTCGGTACGCGACGGATCCAGCACCTTGAAGATCTGGTCCTTGTAAGTTTCGGCGTTGGCGGCGACTTCCTCGCGCGTCAGCGGCTTGCGGGTGACGTTCTTGCCGGTGGGATCGCCGATCATTCCGGTGAAATCGCCGATCAGGAACAGGGCGAGATGGCCGAGGTCCTGGAATTGTCGCATCTTGTTGAGCAGCACGGTGTGTCCGAGGTGAAGATCCGGTGCCGTCGGGTCGAAACCGGCCTTGATCCGCAGCGGCTGGCCAGCCTTCGCGGCCCGCTCCATTTTTGCCAGGAGATCTTTTTCCAGCAGCAGATCAACGCTGCCGCGCTTGATGAGTTCGAGGTTCTGATCCATGGGGTGAAATCGTCGGCCGTATCCGGGCCGAAAGCTTAGCACACCCGCCGCGCCCGCCGGATTGACCGCACTACGGAACAGGGCTATCGTGGCCGGCAAAATAAAAGGTCGTCAACGGCGTGACTTATATCCGACAAATAAAGTACGACTACAAGATTCGTCTCGACTGGGGAAAGCCGGAGCGCCGCCGCTCCAAGGTCGCCCGCGGCCTGGCAAAGCTGGCCGTGGTGCTCGCCGCACCGGTTACGATCGTCATGTTGGGCGGCATGGCCTCTGACGAACTGCTGCAAAATCAGTTCAAGGTACCGCCCTGGACCGAGATGGCGAAGCACGGATCCGCCAGCCCCGATTCCGTGTTCCGCCTGCCGCCCCCCAACTATCCACCCGCGGAAACGGCAATCCAGTCGGCGGCCATTGATACCACCACCCCGATAACGCCCCCGACCGACACTGCCACCGGCATCGGCAACACCGTGGCACCCGATGAATCGGCGGCACCGCTTGAGCCGGCCAAGGCCAGCGAATCCACGGCGGATACCCGCTCCGATGATGCAACGGCGCAGAACTGGCAGGTCGTCAAGGTCAAATCCGGCGACAATCTCTCCCTCATTTTCAGCCGCCTGGGCTTAAGCGCCGCCGACCTCGATCGGATCCTCTCCCTCAACGACGACACCGCCGAGCTGAAAAACCTCTCACCATCGGAGACGCTCAAGTTCCGCATTCAGGACGGTTCGCTGCAGGAACTCGTGCAGCAGGTCGACCACCAGCACAGCCTTCGCATCATCCGGAAGGGCGATGATTTCACCTCAAGCATGGTGCAGGAGCCGGTGGAGACCCGCGTCAGGCATGTCTCGGCCACCATCGAAGACTCGCTGTTTCTGAGCGGACAGAAAGCCGGCCTGTCGGACGCCATGATCATGAAAATGGCGGCTATCTTTGGGTATGACATCGACTTCGCGCTGGATCTGCGCGAAGGCGACCAGTTCACCGTCGTCTACAACGAGATTTATAAAGACGGCAAGAAGGTCAACGACGGCAACATTATCGCCGCGGAGTTCGTCAACCAGGGCCATGCCTATCGCGCCGTGCGCTATGTCGACCACGACGGAAACGCCGATTACTACGCCCCCGACGGCCACAGCCTGAAGCGGGCCTTCCTACGCACCCCGGTCGCCTTTACCCGGATTTCCTCCGGTTTCAGCCTCGGCCGCATGCATCCCATCCTGCACAAGATCCGTGCCCACAAGGGCGTGGACTACGCCGCGCCGATCGGAACACCGGTGAAGGCCACGGCCGACGGCAGGGTGGCCTTTGCAGGCCGCGACGGCGGTTACGGCAACGCCATCAAGTTGAAGCATGCCGGTGGTTACATGACCATCTACGGCCACCTCTCCCGTTACGCGAAAGGTGTCCGAGCCGGCGCGACGGTGCACCAGGGCCAGATCATCGGCTACGTTGGCATGACCGGCCTGGCCACCGGCCCGCACCTGCATTACGAATTCCGAGTCCACGGCACCCCCCGCAATCCGCTGACCGTCAAGCTGCCCAAGGCCCTGCCGATCGCCAAGGCGGAAATGGCTGACTTCAAGGCCAAGACCCAGCCTCGGCTTGCCCAGCTCGACAACGCCATCCGGGTGGCGGCGAACAGCCAGCCTGCAACCGTCACCGCGTCATCCTCCGACGACCGGCAGCCGACACCGGAAAAGGTGGCATCAGCCAGGACGACATCCCCTTAAGGCGGGAACGGACGCAGGACGCGGGTAGATTCGCCATGGCCTTGTATATCGGTCTGATGTCCGGCAGCAGCATGGACGGCGTCGATGCCGCCCTGGTCGACTTTGACGGCGATCAGCCGCATCTCATTGCCTACCGCCAGTCCGCGTTCCCCGAAGCGTTGCGCGACGCACTGCGTGAAGCGCGCCTTCTTGCCGGCAACCTCCCCCTGGCCACATACGCCCGCCTGGATACGGAGCTGGGCCTGGTGTTCGGCCAGGCCGCTGAAGATCTGCTGACGGCCAGCGGTACGCCCGCCGACCGGGTACGCGCCATCGGCAGCCATGGCCAGACCCTGGCCCATCAGCCCGAGGACCGCCTGACTTTCACCGTCCAGGCCGGCGACCCCAACCGGATTGCGGCCATCACCGGCATCACCACGGTCGGGGACTGTCGGCGCATGGACATGGCTCTCGGCGGCCAGGGCGCGCCCCTGGCCCCGGCATTCCACGCCGCCGTTTTCTCCAGCCCGTCGGTGGAACGGGCGGTGGTGAACATCGGTGGGATCGCCAACATCACCGTATTGCCGAAGACGCCCGACCGGCCGGTGACCGGCTTCGACACGGGGCCTGGCAACGCGCTGCTGGACGACTGGGCGCTGCAGCATCTGGGCACGCCCATGGACGAGGACGGCCGCTGGGCACTGGGCGGGACGGTCTCGGAGAGCCTGCTCGACTGCCTGATGCGGGACCCGTACCTGAAAATGCGCCCACCCAAGAGTACCGGCCGCGACTATTTCAACCCGGTCTGGCTGGCCGCCAGGTTGGCGGAGCATGGGGGCAACGTCACGCCGCAGGACGTCCAGGCGACCTTGCTGCAGTTCACGGCGCGCAGCATCGCCGCGGCGCTGGACCACCACGCGCCGGAGGCGGCGGATCTGCTCGTGTGCGGCGGCGGCGCCCTGAACCCGGCATTGATGTCTGCATTACAGCAGGCGCTGCCGGCTTGCACGGTGCAGTCGACCGAAGCGCTGGGCCTGGCACCGAAGTGCGTGGAAGCTGTCACCTTCGCATGGCTGGCAAGCCGGCGGCTGGAGGGCCTGGCCGGCAATCTCCCCAGCGTTACCGGGGCGCGCTCGCCGGTCCTGCTGGGTGGCATCTACGAACCTTTTCCGCGCAATTGAGCCCGAGCAATGGGGCTGGACATGAAAAAAGGGGCTCAAAGCCCCTTTTTCGCAGCTTGATTTCGCGGGCTCAGGCTGAAAAGGACGACCCGCAGCCGCAGGTGGATGCCGCGTTCGGGTTGCGGATCACGAACTGGGCGCCTTCCAGGCCTTCGCTGTAGTCGATCTCGGCGCCGACCAGGTACTGGTAGCTCATGGGGTCGATCAGCAGCTTCACGCCGCCGTTCTCGACTACGCAATCGCCGTCGCCCACCGCCTGCTCGAAGGTGAATCCGTACTGAAACCCGGAGCAGCCTCCGCCCTGGACGAACACCCGCAGCATGAGCGAGGTGTCGCCCTCCTCGTCGATAAGATGCTGCACTTTGGCGGCAGCGGCATCCGTGAAAATCAGGGGGCTTTCTGTCGTAGCTTCAGTCGTCATATTCGGTCCTGCGGCCGGCTTTCGCCTGCGCCGTCTTAAGTTGCGTTATTCCGCCGTTGTGATAATCGGAACGGGATCGGGCTCGAGCCCGCGTTCATGGCTCAGCGCCAACGGCTCCCGCTCCGCTTCCGAGGTATGCACCAGCTGGCCGTTCACCTCGGCACCCATCGCCATTTCGATAAGATTGTAATACACATTACCTTCGACCCGCGCACTGGCGGCGAGTTCGACGTGTTGACGGGCGTGGACGTCACCCACCACGACCCCGTTCAGGATGATGTACGGCACCCGCACATCCCCCTCGACAGTGCCGCGGTCGCTCACCGTCAGCACCGAATTGTCATCCTCTTCCGCGATGACATTGCCACGAACCGTGCCATCGACGTGCAGGCCTCCCGTGAACTTAAGCTCGCCGTTGATGCGGGTATGCTGCCCGACCAGCGAGTCGATCCGGGTGAATTTTTTCTTTTTGCGCTTGCCCCACATTATCCGGCGCCCCTCCTCACTCCAGCACTTTCATCCAGCCGAAGCTCTTGCTGTCGGCCACCTTGTTGGTGCCGTCCGGTATGATCGAAACCTTGACGCTTTCCGGCTCGAAACCCTGCGGCAGCTTCAGGTCGCCTTCGACACGGTGAAAATGGCTGAAGCTGTATTTCAGCGAACCGCCGCCGTCGAGAAGGCCGGTCAGGTCGAAGCTCCGTGCCACCCCGTTCTGCTTGCCGGCCAGTTGTACCGAGAGCCGGCCGGTGGACACCTTATCACCTTTGTCGACATTGGTTAACACCACCTTGAAGTGGAACCGCTCCGGTTCGGCGAGCGCGTTGACCCGCAGACCCTGCACCCGCAACCCTACATTGGTTTTGCTCGAGGCCACGATCCCCCGGTAGAACTCCAACTCCTCCTTCATCTGGAAGAGCTGGTCCTGCATTGCGCTGAGATGGTGCTGCACGTCGGCGGTTGCCTGTTTGTCGATCTGGGCGGATCGCTGCAGGATCGCCACCTGTTCCCGCAAATGACGGTTGGCCTCCTCCAGGCTCTGGGTCTGCTCCGAGCTCTCGGCCAGCATGCCCCGCCAGGCGCTTCCTATCCGAATACGGTCGTAAAGATAGTGCCAATGACCGTAGTCGAGCAGCATCCAGCTGACCAGGGTGATGAGCAGGACTCCCAGCACAGCCAGGATAAGTTGTCGCAACGGCTGGTGCGGACGAACCACCAGGCGCACATTTTTTGCCTCCGTTGCCATGGCTTCGCCTCTCCGGTCCCGCCGTCAGGGCAGCAGGCCGGGCGCGTTCAGGCCGGTGGTCTCGTCGAATCCGAACATGAGGTTCATGTTCTGGATAGCCTGGCCGGCCGCGCCCTTGACCAGATTGTCGATCACCGCCAGTACAACCAGCCGGTGGCTGTGCGCCGGCTGGTGCACGGCGATGCGGCATACGTTTGCGCCACGCACTGATCGCGTGTCCGGGTGCGAGCCGGGGGGAAGCACGTCCACGAAGGGTTCCTCGGCGTAGCGACGCTCGAACAGTCCCTGGGGATCGACAGAGGACTTCAGCAGTCGGGCATAAAGCGTGGCATGGATTCCGCGCAGCATCGGCGCCACGTGGGGCACGAATGTCAGGTCGTCGGCGGCGACTCCCGAAGCGACCGTCAGATTCTGTACGATCTCCGGCCAGTGGCGATGGCCGGGCACGCCGTAGGCCCTGAAATTGTCGGCTGCCTCCGCGTAAAGGTTGCGAAGTTCGACAGCGCGGCCGGCGCCGCTGACACCGGATTTACCGTCGGCAATGAGATGGCCCATGTCGACCACCCCCGCCTCGACCAGCGGCAGGAACCCAAGCGTGACGGCGGTGACGTAGCAGCCTGGATTGGCCACCAGCCGCGCCGACCGGATCGCCGCCCTGAACATTTCGGGCAAGCCGTACACGGCTTCCGCCAGGAGGTCCGGGCAGGCGTGCGGCATGCGATACCATTTTTCCCATACTGAGGCGTCCTTGATCCGGAAGTCCGCCGCCAGATCGATCATCTTGACCGCGCTGGACATCAACTCCGGCACCATGGTCATGGCGGTAGCATT
>CAYVOU010000092.1:0-6602 GCA_964453295.1 uncultured Gammaproteobacteria bacterium | reverse complement strand
GGGTCAGGCGCGCAAGTTCGGGGAAAAGGTGATCAACGACTTTCCCAAGAGCAGCTACGCTGAATTCGCGGCACTGACTCTGGCCAAAGTTGCGGACGATCAGAACGATCTCGCCGGTGCCGCCAAGCAGCTTCAATGGGCGATCGATCACAGCAAGTTTCCCGAAGTGACGCGGTTGGCGCGGTTGCGGCTGGCGCGCGTGTGGCTCTCCGAGGGCAAGCTGGACGATGCCTGGAACGCGGCCCAGAAAATCAGCGACAAGCCGCCGTCAGCGGCGCTTTCGGAGCTCAAGGGTGACATCCTGGTCGCGCAGGGCAAGACTGACGAGGCCCGCCGGCAGTATCTCGAGGCGACGGCGCAGGCCGGAGACAAGGATCCCAACGAGGCCGACACCCTTTCCATGAAGCTCAACAATCTCGGTACGGCGCCCGTCACCGACAGCAAATCTCCATGACGCTTCCGGATTTGAGGAAAGGCCTGGTCGTCTTCGGCCTGGCGCTGGCGCTGGCCGGCTGCGGGGTCAAGAACTGGGTCTCCAACTACATGGCCGGCGAGGACAACAACACCCCGCCGGCCCCGCTGGTCAAGTTCCAGCCGACGGTGCCCATCAAGGAGATCTGGTCGACGCGCTTCGGCAAGGGCGCCGACGAGCTTTTCCTGAAACTTGAGCCGAAGGTGACCGACGGCAATGTTTACGTGGCCGAGCGCCGCGGCCGGGTCGCCGCATTTCGCACCACCGACGGCAACAGGGTGTGGCAGACCGACACCGATTCTAAGATTGCAGGCGGGCCGGGCATTGGTGAAGGCATGGTGCTGGTGGGCACCAGCGAAGGCCGCGTCATCGCCCTCAACGAAGCCGACGGCAAGGAGTTGTGGCGCGCGCAGGTGTCGAGCGAGGTGTTGGCCGCGCCCAAGGCAGCCGATGGCGTGGTGATCGTGCATACCGGCGACGGCAACGTGACCGGGCTTGACGCCAAGACCGGCAAGAAGCTTTGGATCTACGACCGCAGCGAACCGCTTTTGACGCTGCGCGGCACGAGCCCGCCGCTGCTGTACAAGGACATGGCCATCATCGGCCTGGACAGCGGACGGCTGGTGGCGCTGGAGATCCCGACCGGCAAGGTGATTTGGGATACTCTGATTGCCGTGCCTCGCGGCCGCACCGATCTTGAGCGCATGGTCGACATCGACGCACAACCGCTCCTGGTCGGCGACACGGTCTACGTGGTGTCCTACCAGGGTCGTCTGGCCGCGGTGACCGCGGATACCGGCCAGATCCTCTGGTCGCGCGATATCTCCTCCTATGCTGGCATCAGCATTGACGATCGCATGGTCTACCTGACCGATTCCAGCGGGCTGGTCTGGGCCATCGATCGCGCCACCGGCGCCTCCGTGTGGAAGCAGGACAAGCTGACGGCCCGCGCCACCTCCGCGCCCGCAGCCGTCGGCGACGTGGTGGCGGTCGGCGGCGTGCAGGGATACCTGCACTGGATGAGCCGCAGCGACGGCCATTTCGTCAATCGCATCCAGGTCGACAAGACCCCCATCCTGGCGCCGCCGGTCAGCGCCGATGGTACCCTCTACGTCTATTCCAGCGGCGGCACCCTGGCGGCGTTTCGCCCGCAGTAGATTGCCGCAGGCCGGAGGCCTGAGCCTGTCATGAAACCCGTTGTAGCCATCATCGGCCGACCCAATGTCGGCAAGTCCACGCTGTTCAACCGGCTGACGCGCAGCCGCGACGCGCTGGTTGCGGATGCCCCGGGCCTGACCCGGGACTGGAAAACCGGGGAGGGCCGCATAGGCGATCGGCCCTACCTGGTGATCGATACGGGCGGCATCACCGACAGCGGCGACAGCCTCTCGACCATGGTCAGCGACAACGCCATCAAATCAGCGCGCGAGGCCGATGCCGTGATCCTCGTGGTGGACGGCCGCGAAGGCCGCACCAGCGAAGACGACCGGGTCGCCGCCCTGTTGCGGACGCTGGGCAAGCCGGTCGCGGTGGCGGTCAACAAGACCGAAGCGGCGGACGAGGCCATCGCCTGTGCGGACTTTCATGCCTACGGCCTAGGCGAACCCCTGCCGATTTCCAGCGCCCACGGCCATGGTGTCGTTGAACTGATGGACGCCGTGCTGGCGCCCCTGCCGGACGCCGGCGAGGCGGAGGAAAACGCGGCCAAGGGCGTGCGGATCGCGGTACTGGGCCGGCCCAACGTCGGCAAGTCCACCCTGGTCAACCGCATGCTGGGTGAAGAACGGGTGCTGACCTTCGACCAGCCCGGCACGACGCGGGACGTCGTCGAGGTCCCCTTCAGTCGCGACGGCAAGCCGTACGTTCTGCTCGACACCGCCGGCGTGCGGCGTCGTGGCCGCCTGTCCGAAGGCATAGAGAAATTCAGCGTCATCAAGACGCTCCAGGCCATCGACGCGGCCAACGTGGTGATACTGGTGATCGATGCCCGCGAAGGTGTCACCGACCAGGACACCAGCCTCCTGGGCGAAGTGCTGAATTGCGGACGCGCCCTGGTGATTGCCGTCAACAAGTGGGACGGGATGTCGCCGGATGCACGCGAACAGGCACGCCGTACTGTGGATCGGCGACTGGACTTTATCAACTTCGCCCGTATCCATTACATCTCCGCCTTGCACGGCACCGGCGTCGGCAACCTGTACGCGTCGGTCGATCGCGCCTACGACTCGGCGTTCAAGGATGTGCAGCCGTCACGGCTGACGGAAATCCTCGAATACCTCGTGGAAGCGCATCAGCCGCCGCTGGTCCACGGCCGCCGCATCAAGCTGCGCTACGCCCATCTTGGCGGCCACAACCCGCCGCTGATCGTGATCCACGGTAACCAGACCGACGCCGTGCCCAACTCCTACCGGCGTTACCTCGAAAAAGAACTACGCGCCGCCCTGCGACTGGAAGGGACGCCGCTGCGCCTGGAATTCCGCAGCGGCGAAAATCCGTTCAAGGGACGCAAGAACACGTTGACCCCGCGCCAAATCGCGAAACGAAAGCGTCTACAGCGACACATCCGCCGCTGATCGGCCGGGCGCAGGCACTATCGTGCCGGCGCGTTCAGGACAGGTCGCGCCAGTCCAGCCCGGCGTCCTGATCGGCGATGGCGACCCACTCTTCGGTGCAGTCCATGGCCTCGGCCGCACATTCGCGCGCCCGCACCGTCGTGTTGTTCTGCGCACTCAGGTGCATGGCCACGAGGTGCTGGAGTCGGGTCGTGTCGATGCTGCGAAGCAGGTCGGCTGACTGCCGGTTGCTGAGGTGGCCCAACTGTCCGCCCACCCGCCGCTTCAATACGGCGGGATAGGGGCCTGCGGCCAGCATCTGCTCGTCGTGGTTGAATTCCAGCAGCAGGGCGTCGAGCGCATCGAGGCAGCGGCGGATGTGCGGCGTGATGTTGCCGGTGTCGGTCAGCAGCCCCAGGCGGTGATTGCCGTCACCCAGGACGAACTGCGCAGGCTCGCGGGCGTCGTGCGGCACGGCGATGGGGTCGATCTGGAGCGCGCCGATGGAAAACCCGGCGTGGGCGGAAAACAGATTGGCGTCTGGCAGTTCGCCCAGCGTGGTCTGCGCCGCCTTGAGCGTCCCGGCGGTCAGCCACACCGGCAGCCGGTACCTGCGGACCAGGGCGCCGACACCGCTGACGTGGTCGGCGTGTTCGTGCGTGACCAGCACCGCCGACAGATCCGCCGCGGCACAGCCCAGGCGGGCAAGGCGCGCCTCGGTTATCCGCAGGGAAAATCCGCAGTCGACCAGCACGACAGTGCTGCCGATTTGAACCAGGGTGCCGTTGCCGCGGCTGCCGCTGCCCAGCGACGCGAAGCGCATGCGCGGCGCCGCGTTCAATCCCGCGCCGCCGCCGTGAGCCCGCTGTTTCGCGTCCGCGCCGGCGTCACGCTCAACCTTTGTTGAGCTCGGCCTGCAGCATGTCGAGGATCTGGTTGGCCGTGTCGCTGTTGTCCCACTTGCCGTCGCTGTCGAGGACCACAATTTCGGTCTTCTTGCCGACGCCGGTGAGGCTGAGCTGGTATTCCTTCTTGCCGGGATCCTTGCGCCAGAACGCCAGCCGGGACAGCACACCCTTGTTTTCCGACGAAGCACCCGGAAAACGGATCGTGTAGATGCCGCGGGCCTTATCCGAACTGTCGACGGCGAAACCCAGCTTGGGCAGGGCGCTGCCGGTGGCGTCCCAGGCCCCGCCGAAGTCCTGAATGTACGAGATCAGGAACTTGCCGTCGCCGGCGCTGACCAGCTTGGCGCGCTTGCCGGAGGGATTAACGGTCGCGTCCGTGGTCGCCGGCGATGCCGCCCCGGCCGTGTCGGCACCGGTGTCGCCACCGTCGGACATCGCCACGCCTGCGCCGACTCCGACCGCCGGAGCAGCCGCTGCCGCGGTGGCGGTGGTGCTGGCGGCGGCGGTGCCGGTGCCGGTGTCCGCCGGGCCGGCGGCAACTTCCTCGCCCGCGGAAAGGTAGCTGCGGATCCGCCCCACCATCTTGTCTTCAACGCTTTCGTCGCGCGGACGATCGACCCAGGTCAGCTTCTCGCCGTCGGGCTTCTGCTCCTGGCCGTCATGGGAAACGTAAAGCGTTGTGGTACCCGGGGCTTCGCCCGGCTCGGCGAAGATCTTGAAGCGGTCGCGGGACAGATCGTTGGGGTTGTCCCGCCACTTGGTCTCCATCACGCCGTACTGGGCGTCATCCAGGTCGAGTTGGTAGCCGAGCTGTTTCCAGAAGGTATGCAGCTTGGCCCAGACCGTCGCCGTGTCGCCGTTGATGACCAGCACTTTCTCGCCTGCCATCGCCTCGACGGCGTTCTCGCTGCGTCCCGCGGCCGCCCGTTCCTTCTTGCGCTCGGCAACGCGTTGCTGGTAGGTCGAAAACGTGGCGGTCTGGCCCTCCGGCACGTTCATCTTGTCGTGGATGCCCTCCGTGGAGAGGTCCGGCGGCACCTCGAGGTCGGGGAGGGTCGTACTCTTTCTGTACTCGGTGCGCTTGTCAGGCAGGACCTGATCCAGTTTCGGCACGTATTTGCAGCCGATCAGGCTGAAACTCACGATCAGCAGAACCAATAATCGCAACATGGTGTTAAAAAACCTCGCTCGGGAATACGGAAATCCAAACAGTTTGTTAAAAGCGATGCAATCGCTGCCGCTGCGGCCTATTGGATTGTTGTGGTTGTGGCAGGCTGCGCCCGGCGTGCTTCATCAGACCTTGCCGACGCCGGCCTGTTCCATCGCCAGGCGAACCCGTTTATGGCAGGCCGCGGACAGCCAGGTGAGCGGCAGGCGGATCCCCGGCTCGATCAGCCCCATCTCGGTCAGCGCCCACTTGGTCGGAATGGGATTTGCCTCACAAAACAGTTCCTTGTGCAGTCCGGCAAGCCGCTCGTCGACGGCCTGCGCCGCCAATTTGTCGCCGCCGGTCGCATGCACGCACAGGTTGTGCATCAACTGCGGGGCGATATTGCCGGTCACGGTGATGACACCGTTCCCGCCCAGCAGCATGAAATCCTTCGACGTGGCGTCGTCGCCCGAATACAGCATGAACTGCGGTCCGCACAGCTCGCGCAATTGCTTGACCCGGGCAAGGTCGCCTGTTGCGTCCTTCAGGCCGACGATGTTCCCGACCTCCGACAGCCGGCCCGCGGTTTCCGGCAGCATGTCGCAGGCAGTGCGGCCGGGTACGTTGTAGAGGATCTGCGGGATGTCGACGGCCTCGGCGATTGCCTTGTGATGCAGGTACAGGCCTTCCTGGGTCGGCTTATTGTAATAAGGCGTCACCAGCAGGCAGGCATCGGCGCCGACTTCCTTGGCGGAACGCGTCAGAGAAATCGCCTCGGTCGTGGAGTTGGCGCCGGTGCCGGCGATGACCGGGACGCGCTTGTTGACGTGCTCGACCACCTGGCGGATCACCTCGATGTGCTCCTCCTCGGTCAGGGTCGCCGATTCGCCGGTCGTGCCGACCGCGACGATCGCGTCGGTGCCGCTTTTCAGGTGGAAATCCAGCAGGCGCCGCAGGCCCTCCGGGTCCAGGGGCGTATCGGGGGCCACGCCGGTCTTCATCGGCGTCGCAATGGCGACCATACTGCCTTGAAACATGAGCACTTATCCCGTTTTTTTGAGTTGGCGCGGTATGTTACTGACGGCTGTCGGCGAAGACAAGGTTTGTCCCCTGCGGACGGCCCCGGGCGGGTTGCTTGACACCGCGTCCATGAGTTGAAGGTCCGCTGGATCGTCGCGGACACATAGGGAGCGTCGAATTGGGCCTGCGATGACGATGGCGACCGTCGATGACTTGCCAGAATGTCCGAAAAGGCGATGATACCAGTAATTCGATGTGCTACGCGGACAGATGGCGGAGATTGAGCCGGAAATGACGGATTGTGCCGCGTTTGCCGGATATGGGGTGGCGGCAGGTTCGGGCCCGCGGGCGTACGGACCGCACCGTTTTCCGTCCCGCTCTTGCCGCGACGAACCTTGAACATGCAAAATGCGGCAACAATTCGCACAAATCCCACACGGTCCCATCACTGCCATGTTGAATTTCCTAGTGTTCGCCGTCGTCGGTACCACCCGACCGGG
>CAYVOU010000091.1:0-6646 GCA_964453295.1 uncultured Gammaproteobacteria bacterium | reverse complement strand
AGCCGCGAGGCGATGAGGCCGTCGCTGCCCGCCGAGCGGATGGCCTGCAGGATCGTCGCGAGCGTGGTGGTTTCCAGGGGCCGGCCCGGCAGGTATCGCGCTTCCGTATCGCCGGTCTGTTGCAAAATACCCGACTGTTCCAGCGCCTCGAGCACCGACGCCAGCAGCTCTTCAGGCAGTTGCATCGCCCGCGCCAGATTCGAGAGGGTCCAGCTTTTACCGCCCGTATAGAAACGCAGCGCGATCTGTTGCATCACCATCAAGGCCAGCACTTCCCGCTCGCGTATGCTCAACGCCGGTGCGCGCGTGCGCACCGCGAGGCGTTCGGGATGTTGATGGTAATACGCGATATTGGCGCCAATCAGCAGGATGAGCCAGGCCAGGTAAATCCAGATCATGAAGATGAACAGACCGGCGAACGTGGAATAAACGGCGGCATACTGCGCGGAGCCCGCCACGAAACGGGCGAAGACCCAGCCGGTCGTCTGCCATAGGATCCCGGCGACGACGGCGCCGACGAAGGCCGATCGAAGCCGTACATGCGTGTTCGGCATGAATACGTATATAAAGGTGAAGGCGCCGATGACCATCAGGTAGGGCAGCACACGCGTCACCAGTTCCAGCAGACTGCCAAACAACGGAAAGGACGAAAGCCACTGCGTCACCTGGTTGTTCATCAAAGTGGCGGTGATCCCGACGGCGGCAAACACCAGCAGCGGCCCCACCAGCAGGACGCTCAGGTAATCGCCGAAGCGCTGCGGCAGATCGCGCTGCCTCTTCACCCGCCAGATATTATTGAAGGCACTCTCGATCTTCTGCATCACCGACACCACCGTGTACAGCAGCGTCGCCAGACCCACCGCCCCCAGCGCGGCGACGTTCATCTTGTCGACGAAGCCGACGATGGCCTGCACGATCTGGGCACTCTTGTCGCCCAGCGGCTCCAGCAGCCGCAGCAGCAAGGGTTCGAGCTGGTTGTGCACGCCGAAGGCTTTGAGCAGGGAGAAGGCCAGCGCCAGCAGGGGCACCAGTGACAGCAGGGTGGTGTAGACCAGGCTGGCGGCCCGCAGGTGCAGGTCGCCCTGCGCCAGATCGCGGACGATCGCATGAATGAACCGAACCACGACGATCAGAAAACGGCGGTGGCGTGGCAGCCTTTCCAGATTCACCTCGCCCCAGACAAAACGGGCGCCGCGTTCCAACAATTCGCGAAATCGGTCGCTGCCTGCCTCGCGTTCCATGTGCATGGGTCGATGATGACACTCCGGCACACGCCGTCAAGCCCTGCGCGATGGCTCAGGCGGACACCGCGGGCGAAGTCGTCTCCCGTTGCCGTTATCGGGGTTTGTGAATACGGCAATGCTGTGTTTTCATCGGGCTCCATTCATGACGGATATCGCTGCGACATGAAAACGGAAACGGGCGGATACGAGCTGACGGCGCGTGCCCTCATCACCGGCATGGTGATCGGCGCGCTGCTGACGCCCTGCAACGTCTACAGCGGCCTCAAGATCGGCTGGTCGTTCAATATGTCGATCGCCTCGGCGCTGTTGAGCGTCGCCTTCTGGCGCCTGGCCGGCCGGCTGACCGGCGGCAGAAGCTGGGACATCCTCGAGTGCAACATCAATCAGACGACCGCGTCTGCCGCGGCATCGATCATCTCCGGCGGACTGGTCGCGCCCATTCCCGCCCTGACGCTGCTGACCGGACGGCAACTGCCCTGGGCGTCGCTGTCGCTTTGGGTCTTCTCAGTCAGCGCGCTCGGCATTGTCGTCGCCGTGGTCATGCGCCGCTCGGCATTGCAGACGGCGCACCTCACCTTCCCCGCCGGCGTCGCCACCGCCGAAACCGTGCTGGAGATCTTCGGACACGGCCTGGAAGCGGTGGCGCGGGTGAAAGTCCTGCTGGGAGCCGCGATCGCCTCGGCGGCGGTAAAGCTCACGGACGCGCTGCTGTTCCGCCTGCCGCGTCCCTTCCTGCCGTTCAGCCTGCCCGGCAGCGGCAGCCTCGCCGCCACGGGCCTGCCGCTGAAGAGCCTGGGCTTCCAGCTGGATCCTTCGCTGCTCATGATCGGCTTCGGCGCCATCATCGGGCTGCGTGCCGGACTGTCGCTGCTGCTGGGCGCTTTGCTTGCCTGGCTGTGGCTGGGACCGTGGGCCATTCATCACGGCTTCATCCCGGCGGCGTAGCTGGTGCCGGGCGCGGTCTGGTTCGGCCCCATGGTGGAATGGCTGCTCTGGCCCGGCGTGACCCTGATGGTGGTCGCGTCGCTGGCCTCATTCGGCCTCACCGTCTTCGGCTGGCGCAAGACGCGGCGGAAGGCGCAAGCCGCCGCGGCGACGCCGCCCGCGCCATCCGCCGCCGTGCGTCCGCATCCGGCGTTCATCGCCTTCGCTGTCGGCTGCATGGTGCTGGTGGTGTTCACGCAGGTGCATTATTTCGGGATCGAACTGTTCCCGGCCCTGATGGCGGTGCCGGTCAGCCTGGTGCTGGCGGTGGTGGCGACACGGGTGGTGGGCGAAACCGGCATCCCGCCCATCGGCGCGCTGGGCAAGGTCTCGCAACTGAGCTTCGGCGTGATCGCGCCGGCCAACGTGACCGCCAATCTCATGACCGCCAACGTCGCCGGCGGCACCGCCGGCCAATGCGCCGATCTCCTCAACGATCTGAAGACCGGCGCGCTGCTGCGCGCGACGCCGGGTGCCCAGGTCATCGCCCAGGTGTTCGGCGTGATTACGGGGAGCCTGGTCGGATCGGCGACCTATCTGGCGCTGATCCCGGACCCGGCCGGGATGCTGCTGACGGCCAAATGGCCGGCACCCGCGGTCGCCACCTGGAAGGCCGTCGCCGAAACCCTGCAGGCCGGTCTCTCCGCGATCCCCAACGAACTGCGCGTGGCGATGCTGCTGGCCGCGTTCGCCGGCCTGGGGCTGGCCATCGCCCACCGCGCCCTGCCCGAACGCTGGGCGAGCTGGGTCCCCAGCGCGCCGGCGGTCGGCCTGGCTTTCGTCCTGCCGGCCTGGAATTCGCTGTCGATGTGCCTCGGCGCCGTCATCGCCTACGGTCTCGGTCGACTCCATCCGCACTGGAGCCGGCGCTTCCTGCTGGCCGCCGCCGCCGGGCTGGTGGCGGGAGAGAGTATCGCCGGCGTCGTCGCGACGCTGGCCCACCTGGGCCACTGAACCCGCGTTTCGGCCGGTTCGACGGCTGCCGGATTGCGCACCAAACCTTGATTACTTCGCCGATGCGGTCGGGTCACTGTCGCGATCCAGGACCGGCACCTCGAATGTCGAGCTGTAATCGAGGCCCGGCACGGCGGCGCTGATCTCGAGCTCCCAGCGCATGCCCTCGTCGGCGCGATCCAGGGTCGTCGCCGGCTGGTCGGCCGGCAAATCGAACTCGACCGGCACGCTGAGCCGGTCCGGCCGATCGGAGCCGGCGTGCCCCGGATGATGCTGTTCGTGTTCCCACAGCACGTTGTGGTGGCGATAGCGGCGCTGGGTCTTGCTGTTGGAGTCGTAACGCGTCTCCTCCCAGCTGTGGATGCAGCGCAGCCGCAGGCGGAAACCGTCGCGCGGCGGCGTCCCCTGGCGGACGCCGGTGGTCACTTCGCCCCGCAGCCGATCGCCCAGCAAGGCCGGCGACCGTTTCATCGTCAGCTCGCTGATGCCGAACTTGCGCTGCCGCAGCACCTGCAGCACGGTTTTTACCGCAAGCAACGCGGTCACAATGCCGGCCCCCAACCCAATCAGCGCGGCGCCACCCCACCAGAACCTGCCTGCAACGACACCCGCCACCGTCAACAGCGACCACAGCACCAGGGCGCCTTTCATCACGCCACGTTGGCGTACCCCGTTCTCGATAATGCGGCCGGCCACCCAGTCGGGCCGTCGCTGCCACTGCTTTTGCAACCAGTCCCGCTTGGCGGCCTCGGTTTCGGCCTCGCTGGCGTTGGCATCAACGTAAATCACCCTCTTCTGGCTGAAAGTGCCGCGATTGCCGTCAAGCGCCCGGATACGAGCGGTGTGTTCGTTCACGGTCACGGCTTTCATGCCCGCCGGCGTCCGGAACAGGCGCCGCGCCAGGTACCCGGCGCCGACGAAGACCAGGCCGAACCCGATCAGCGCGAATCCGGCGGGATCGTCAAAGACCATCACGATGCCGCCCGCCATCATGAGGCCGCCGAAACCCATGAACACGGCACCGGCCACGGTGGGCATGTCCAGGCCTTTCGGATCGACCATGCGGCGTGCCGCGAATCGGCACAGTTCGCCGATGGCGAAGAATATCCCCGGCGCGATCAAATCGCCGGCCGTGACACTGGCGCGGCCTTTAAACGCCGTGCCCAGCATCACGGCCAGTACGACGATCGCAAGGATCCTGAAACCGTTGCCTATCCAGCGGATCGGCTTGGCGAAATCGGCCATAAAGGAAGTATTCATGTCATTGATTCCGTCGTTCATTGCAGCTCCTTGGTTCTGAATGTTTGCCGGCGCAAACGGCGACGTTTGCGTTCAAGCCTTGTTGCCTTCGCGGACTTTTTTGATCTGGCGATGCTCGACCCTGTGCATGCCGACGTCCGCCACGGTCTTGAGCACGCCGAACAACACCAGCCCCGGCGTGGACGGCGCGAACATGCCGCCGAAAATGATGGTCAGGTGCATGGGGATGATGCGCAGGTAAGGCGTGAACATCAGCGTGCCGATGTTTGGCGTGCCCTTGCGGTCCAGTTCGCAGTTGTAGCGGTAGGACCAGAAATGATTGACGGCGAAAGCGACCATGCAGCCCCAGAACCACGGCGCGACCAGGGTGGCGCCCTTGTCGCGGCTCATGAGAAATATCATGTAGACGAAATGAAAGATGCCGTAGTGGACGGCAAAGAACAGCGCGGTTTGCCACTTGGTCGCGACAGTGGGCTCGACCTTCCGGTTGTTGATGGTGAAATTGGCGGTGGAAAAGCGATCGAGGGCGAGGATGCGGAACACATTGCTGACGCCGATGATGATGCTCTGCGCCCAATACAGCACCATCAGCGAAATCATGCTCCAGTGGTCGAAAATGGCCACGCCCAGCGACAGCAGGTTGGCCGCGACCAGCGTCCAGATCGAGCCATCTTCCATCCAGGCCGGATCGGCGTCGGTGCGCGACAGCGGCGTGATCAGGCGCTTGCCCCCGCCGGCGTAACGCGGCGACTTGTTGTAGGCGCGCATGCACGCGGGGCACTGCCACGCCGGCGCCACCTCGTCCTCACCGCGCACGTGGCCGCAATGCGGACACACGATTGCCGCTGTGTTCGTTGCGTTCACAGGAAGTCGTCCCCACGACCTTGACTCCGTGCACTTTGCCACAAAATGTTCGCCCGCAACCAGCACCTCGCCCCTGAGGTGATACCTTTGCACGCTATCCGCCGGCTTGACACCGGCACGGCACGCAAGCACGCTGGCGAGCTTCAAAATCATTACCGCCACGCTCGCGGAAGGAGCCTGTCATGCCGATGATCGACTGGTATCTTGAAGGCCGGGAATACGGCAACTGCAACTGCGATTACAGCTGCCCCTGCCAGTTCGAGTCGCTGCCCACCAACGGCCACTGCCAGGCCTTCGGCGTCACCCGCGTCGACAAGGGTCACTTCGGCGACGTCCGTCTCGACGGCCTGGCCTTTGCGGCGGCCTACGCGTTTCCCGGCCCGGTGTTCGAGGGCGGCGGCCGCATGCAGGCCATCATCGACAAACGTGCCGATCCGCGCCAGCGCGAGGCGCTGCTGAAGATCCTCTACGGCGAGGAGACCGTCGAAGGGGGCAACCACTGGTGGGTCTACCGCGCCATGTCCGACACCGTGCACGATCCGCTGTTCGAGGAGATCGAAGCGGATATCGACATCGAGGCGCGCATCGCCAAAGTGCGGATCGCCGGCCTCATCGAGAGCGAAGGCCGCCCCATCAAGAGCCCGCACAGCGGACGCGATCATCGCGTGCGCATCGAACAGCCGCACGGCATCGAGTGCCAGATCATCGAAGTGGGCAGCGCCTGGACCCGCTGCGATGCCGCCGTCCCCATTACGCTCAACGACACCTACGGCCAGTTCAATCACGTTCGCCAGACCGGGCGCGGCCCGGTACGGCCCTGATCGCGAAGCCGCCCGATGGCTGACGCGGGCATGACGCTGGAACACCTGCTGCGGCGCGATCGCCTGGTGATCGCCGCCGCCCTGCTGGTCATCACCGCCTTGTCCTGGATCTACGTGATCACCGGCGCCGGCATGGGCATGAGTGCCGTGGAGATGACGCGCATGGCCGACATGCTGGACATGGCCGGCGCGCCGGCGTCCTGGACGCCGGGCTACTTCGTGCTGATGATCTTCATGTGGTGGGTCATGATGATCGCGATGATGCTGCCCAGCGCCGCGCCGACCATCCTGCTGGCCGGCGCGGCCAACCGGCGCTCGCGGCAGGCAAAGCCGCCCTATGGCCCGGCCGGCCTGTTCACGCTGGGTTACCTGCTGGCCTGGGCGCTGTTCAGCTTAATCGCAGCAGCGGCGCAGTGGCTGTTGCAGGAACTGGGCATGATCACGGGCATGCTGCGCGCGGGCAACGATGCCTTCGCCGCGGGGGTGTTGCTCGCGGCCGCCATCTGGCAATGGTCCCCG
>CAYVOU010000090.1:0-6661 GCA_964453295.1 uncultured Gammaproteobacteria bacterium | reverse complement strand
ACGAGAATGGCGAACAGACCGGCTGCTTCGACGCGCACGATTACATCGCCCTCTGCCGGGAACATTACGAAAATGTCGGACTGGGTGCGGAATACGTCGATACACTTTTCCGCTGAATCGTACACATAGGAAGGAGGTCATGGCGCTCGCGGGACTGGAAAGAAAGAACATCATCGTCACCGGCGCCATGGGCCGCATCGACGGCCGGTTCAACAAAGCCGGCATCGAAAGCCCGGTCAAGCCTATTGTCGAGATCCGGCCCGAGGAGTTCGATCGCCTCATGGCCATCAATCTCCTCGGCGTGTTCCCGGGTCTGCGCCGCATGTTCCGGCGACTTGCCGTCCGGGCAGCGGGCGGTGTCATCGTCAACACGGCATCGGTGCTCGGTACGCGCGGCTTCAAGCTGATGGTGCCTTACGCAGCCAGCTAGGCGGCGGCGATCTCGCTGACCAAGACCGCCGCCATGGCCGGCCGCATGATCGACGACATCGCCCAGGTCTTTACACCGGAAGACCCCAGGAAGGGAGTCGACCGGATCGGCGAAAGCATCCCCCTAAAGCGCCTCGGCCAGCCTGAGGAAATCGTCGCCCTGGTCGCCTGGCTCCTCTCGGAGGAATGCCCGTATGCCGCTGGCGGCACCTACACCGCCGACGGCGACGCCGCCGCCACCTGAAATCCGAAATTATCAGATGTCGATGCCGGATTTGCCGGGTGCGAAAATGCCGTTGGGATCGAGAGCGCGTTTCAAGGTGCGATCCAACTCGCGTTTCACCGGCCCGTAAAGGTCGGCGACCTTGTCCATGAACGCGGTATTCGTGCGATAAACGCCATAACCTAATGCGGCAAACTCGTGGATCAGTTTGTCATAGCACTCGTATGCCTTTTCCATCTCTTCGGGAATGGTGCGGTCGTATAGTATGTCGACGATGTGGTGCATGTCCCGCCAGCCGATGATGAACAGCGCAACGTAGTCGAACCCGTAATCGGCCGTGATGCGTTTGGCCAGGTCCATCTGCTTGATGGTCTCGCTGCCCCTGGCTTGCGACACCGGAGAAAACCAGAGCGAGCCGCCGCCGCCGCGCCAGTTGTAGAGTCCGAACTCGTACATGGTCAACGACCCGGACATGGCCTTTTTCCTGTAGTCGAACAGTTTATCGCCCGGTTCGACGTCTTCCTCGGCAAGCACCTCGCCCCCGGAGGCCTTGAACGCGGAGGTGATGATCTTCCAGTTCGAGGCCACATTTTCTTCCGTGCCGTAGAGGGCGGAATAGACGTTCCATGCCCCCAGCTTTCTGTTCCTGGCGGTCGTGCGGATGATCTCGTCCGGTATCTGCCCGGTGCCGTCGTACAACTCCGCGCGGCGCGTGGTGACGGCGATTTCCCATTGGGCGTTTGAGACCGTACCGGCATTGGGAATGACCTGGGCGATGCGCAGCGGCCTGATCGTGTCGATCGCTTTTTCGACATCGTGTGCTTCCGGGTAGCGCACGACGAATGGCTTGTATTTCGGGGGTGCGGGCATGAGCCAGAACCCCATCTTCGTGACCACGCCGAAGTTCGACTGGGTGAACAGGCCGTCAACCCATGGGCCGTAGCCCCACTTGAATATCTGCCAGGTGTTCGAGTTCTCCAGGGCGCCCATGCCGGTACGTAGCACCTTGCCGTTTGCCAGCACGACCTCCATGCCGCACTGGAACGTAAAGTGATCGCCGTAGGGCGTATAGCCGACGCCGCGTTCCAGGGTGTTGCCGACCGGTCCCGCGATCGGCGCGGGGATCGGCACGTCCAGCCACAGGGGCAGCTTGTGCTCCTGGATGTAATCGGTGAGCTGCTGATAGGTGACGCCCGGTTCGACCAGGGCGTAACAGAGGTCGGGATCGACCTCGATGATCCGATTCATCCGCCGCAGATCGAGCACCAAGGTGCCCGGCCGCGCGGGCGCCGCGCTGCCGTAGCCGAAGTTCCGGCCGGTGGAGATCGGCCAGACGGGCACGCGGAATTTGTTGCAGACCCCGACGATGGCCTGGACCTCTTCCACGGTTTTGGGCATCACGATACCGGCCGGCATGTGCTGCGCGTTTTTTTCCGGGATCATGATCTTTATGTACGGCGCGATCCCTTCCTGCGCCGAAACGACATTGCCGGCGCCGACGATGCCGCGGAACGCCTCCATCGCCCGCTCCATGTCTTTCTCACTGATGCCTTTCGGCAAGGCCGCGAATTCTGACATTGTCTCTCCCCCTAACCGTGTTGAGTCCGGGTTGGTTGTAATTTCTTCCGGCGCCCGCGCCCGATGGCCGTGATGGCCGCGAGGGCGGCATGCGCAGGCCGGGTCAAAGCTGCACGACAAAAGATTGGAATGAACCTGGCGCCGAATCGGGCGCGTGTGTTGCCGCGCCGATCCGGGTCGCGGCCTCCGGCGGGGCCAGCCGGTCGGTGGCGACCATCGTGAGCACGCGGCTCAGCGTTTCGTACCAAGGCGTCCGCGGTGGAACGGCCCGGTTTTCATCGCGCGCAGGTGGCGCGGCCCCGGCCGTCGCGACGGCATCGGCTGATGCCAGCGAAACGTGGCGCACCGATGGCAAGCGTCCAGCCACCAGATGTTGGCCGCTGTACAGCTCCCGTCCGCCGCAGTCGCGGATCAATTCGTTGAGGACCGCCGCGCCCTCGTCGGTCACGAATCCGATGAGGCGCACGTCCTTCAGGTTTGCCAGAAATGCCCTCGCCCGCGAAACTTCCCCTGGGGTCCACGGGTTGATTGGCAGCTCGTGAAGCTTGCCGCCGAAATCCCGCCTGACACCATCGGAGAATGCCGTGCCCTCGGAAGAGCGGGACCAGACCAGCGCCAGCCTGCCGCGGGACTTGAGCAAGCCCAGCGGCGAGGCCAGCGCGGATCGGAGCCCAAGGAGCGACGTGGCGGAAATCCCGGCCGCCAGGAATGTGCGTCTGAACAGCTTCATGGCCTTCCCCTTAAGTGGCTTATGTTGCAGTTGCGGCAGGCAGCCGGCACCCGCGCTAATTCCGGCTCGCGTCGGGCGATTTGCTGTCGTGGATCCATTTCGCCAGTCCTTCCAGTTCCTGGTCGGAGAATTCACTGGGCTTGAAGGCCGGCATGGCGCGGAAGCCGTGGCGGGCACGGCCGACAATGTAGGCGGGATCGAGCGCGCGTCCCTGGAGGATAGGGCCGACGCCGGTCGTGTGGCAGTAGGCGCATACCGACCGCCAGATCTGCTGCGGGCTCTTCCACTGGCCGGCGGATTCCGCGCCTGCGCGCATGAACGGGAGGCAGAGCAGCAAAAAGATAGCGGCGCGAAAACTGGTCATCATCCCCCCTTGCCCAACGACGGCAGATTCGTAAGTCGGCCCGATCGGGCCTATAGTTGTAGGCGAATCATGCGCGGCAAGGGGCGGAAACGGCAATCCGGCATTGCGCTAGATTTTTCTACGACGAAAGTCGTACGCGGGTCCGCTTGCGGGCGGGAGGCCGGTCCCGATATCACGCCGGATTGTCACGCACCAACCCAGTCGTCGCACCTGACTTTTCCGTTGTTGCCGGTGATCGCGCATTGACTGAAGGGGCGCGAAACGAAAACATAGTACGGGCTCGCCCCATGGGAAATTCGGCGATTGCACCTCAACCCGCTATCCGGATGCCGCGGCGCACAAAGACCTCACGCTAGCCTATGAACAGACCGGATCTCGAATCGGACTACGACGGGAGGATCGCCGAGCTTTCCCGGGCGAACGGCGCACTCACCCAGGCTATCGTCACGCTGACCGAAACCGATGACGTGGGCGGCGTGCTCGGACGGGTGTTGATGGCGATCGCGGATCATTCCGGCGCCGTGGGTACCGCGATGTTCACCTATGACGTCGTCAAGGAGGAACTGACGATGCGCGCGTTGTGGTTGAACGGCGCGCTCGTGGAAATCCCGGAAGACGATCGCGCCGAAATGTTCCGCGGTCCGATCCAGGCGAACGAAGCGCCTTTGTGGAAGATGACCCGGGACGCCGATGGCGTGGTTATTACCCACGTTCACGATTCCGAGTCCTGTCTGTGGAAAAACGCCCTGCCGTTTCATCACGCCATGGGGCACCGCGTGCTCGTGCACGTGCCGCTGCGCGTGGGCGAGCGCTTCGTCGGCTTTCTCGGGCTGGCCTACGACCGCGACCAGGTGGCGTTGTCGGACTCTCAGTTCGAACTGCTGAAAACGCTTGCAAACCAGGCCACGCTGACACTGGAGCTGACGAGGCTGGCCAAGGACGCGCAGCACGCCGCTGTCGTGCGCGAACGCGAACTGGCGCGCGCCGCGTTCGCACGGGACCTGCATGACACGCTGGCCCAGGGCTTTGCCGCCATCCTGGCGCAAGTCCAGAGCGCCGAGTGCGAGACCACGCCGGAGTCGAACGTCGCCAGGCGGCTGGAGGTCATCAGGCATCTCGCTCACGACAACCTCGTCGAAGCCCGCCGATCGGTCATCGCACTGCGGCTGCATGCGCTGGATACGCGGAGCGTCAGCCAGGGATTCCGCAACCTGGCGGAATCGGCACGCCGGATCTCGGAGGCTCCCATCCACCTGGAACTGGCGGACGATCTGCCCGACGTGCCCGTGCAGGTCGAACAGGAACTGGTGCGCATCGTCCAGGAGGCCCTGAGCAATGCCATCCGGCACGCCCGATCGCGGCGTATCGACGTGGCCGCCCGTAACTTCGATCGCGATAGCATTCACGTGACGGTCTATGATGACGGCGTCGGCATCGATCCCGCCAGGGGGCACGATGGCCTGGGGATCATCGGCATGCGCGAAAGGGCGGCGAGGATCGGCGCGGTGCTGACCCTGGTTTCGGAACCCGACATGGGAACGGAAATCATCGTCGTGTGGTCGCCCACGGGCGTCTGCGCGGGGGAGGGCTGACAGCCGCCTGGTCGCGGTGGTCGATGCGGAAGTAACGGGAGAAGCCATGGCACGCATTTCGGTCCTGATCGCCGACGATCATGCCCTGATCCGTAACGGCATAGCGGACATCATCAATCGCGAGGGCGACCTGGAAGTCGTGGCCGAGGCGTCGAACGGCCTCGAAGCCGAAGAGTTGTTCAAAGCGCACCGGCCGGACGTCGGTCTGCTTGACCTCAGGATGCCGAAACTGGACGGCCTCGACGTGCTTCGGCGCATCATGGGATGGCAACCGGCCAGCAGGCTGATCGTGCTGACGACTTACGACGACGAGAAGGATATCGCGGAAGCGCTCAAGGCCGGCGCGCGGGCCTACCTGGTCAAGGATACCAGTGCCAACGAGCTCATCACCTGCATACGCAACGTCGCGGCGGGACAGACCTACATCCCACCCGCGATCGGTGCCAAGCTGGCGGCCCAGATGAACCAGGTACAGCTGACGGTCAGAGAGCTCACGGTATTGAAGCTCATCGCCAGGGGCGACTCCAACCGTGAGATCGCGGAGACGCTGCACATCAGCGAGGCGACCGTCAAGGTCCACGCCACCAACCTGTTTCACAAGCTGGACGTGACCAGCCGTACCGAGGCGATCGGCGTCGCCATCCGCCGCGGCCTGGTCCGTTTCGGACACGGCTATTCGGAGGCGTGAAGGACGGCAGCTCGGCTGGGGTTTTGGACCGTGTTCTCTGTTTCTAAACACTGCAAAAAAAGGAGGGATTACCGGCTGGAGCCTCCGCCAAGTCACGCCGCAAATCTGCTCCAAACCACAGACGACGGACAAGAAGGATGACAGTATCGCGGTCGAAATCGCGACAGCGCGTATCGCCGTGTCCGCCGGCAGCAGCACAGTTGGAAAACCTGAGCGGTCAATAAACCGTTAAAGGTTTTCGATGCCTTTTTCAAAGAGCTGGAACATCACGCTGCGCAGCCATTTATTTTTCGGATCTTTGTGAAAGCGCCGGTGCCAGTGCTGCTTGACGTCCAGGTACGGGAAATCGAAGGTCGGCGACACCACACGGATACCGGGTGTGATCCTGGCAAAAGCCACGGCGACCGCCTGAGGAATCGTCACCACCAGATCGGAATGGCAGATGATGGTCGCCATGCCGGTGAAGTGAGAGGTAAGCAACACCACGTCACGATGAATGCCTTTTTTGGCGAGAAAGGCTTCGAACACTTCGTGATGCCCCCCGTGTGTTATTACGGCAGCATGCTTGAGCTTCTGGTAGGTCTCCAGGTTGAGGCGTCCCCGGGTGACGGGATGGTCCATACGCACCAGGCAGGCGAAGGTGTTGGTGAACAAACGTTGCTGGTAGAGACTGCCGCGCTTGAACTCGGGAATGTATCCCACGGCCAGATCGACCTCGCCGGTTTCCAATCCGGTTGCAAGCTGAGGAGCGGAGAGTGAACGTGACTGCAACGACGCGTAAGGCGCCAGCTTGGTGAACAATTTCATCAAGTGCGGCAGGAACACGATCTCGCCATAGTCCGACAAGGCCAGGCGAAACGTCCGGCGCGTGTTCAACGGATCGAATGAGGTATCGGACAGGACCTTTTCATCGATCTGAAGCAAGGCATCGCGGGCGGGACTGACCAGTGCCTGGGCGCGAGGTGTCGGTTCCATGCCGCGCGAGGTCCGCACGAATAACGGGTCGCCGATGGCCTTGCGCAGCCAGCCGAGACGGTCCGGCAGACGGTAACCGCAA
>CAYVOU010000089.1:0-6688 GCA_964453295.1 uncultured Gammaproteobacteria bacterium | reverse complement strand
GGATGACGGTGAATCGGGGAGCGCTCCATCACGTGCCCAGCACCCACGTTGCGGCCGGGCCCCGGTCGGGGAGATCCCGGGATGCGGGTTGGTTCGTCGCCTCGGAGATTGGCGTGGCATGGCCCGGACGAGCGGATGTTAGTCCGGGGCGGAACGGCCGCAGCCGGCAATCTGGCGTCGAAACCGGCGCCAGCCACACGGTGGCAGGCAGGAAACGGGGAAAACCCAAGGTCACCGGAGTGCCATAGCGGGTTTAGCGTCGGCGCGGAAAACAATACAATAAGCGCCCGCAAAGGAAACCGACATGTCCATCAAAACCGACGATTTACGCATACGCGCCCTGCAGGAAGTCAGTTCTCCGGCCGAACTGCTGGCCGAGATCCCCGTGTCCGACCGTGCCGCCCAGACGGTGGTGCAGGCTCGCCGGGCGGTGCAGCAGGTGTTGAGCGGCGAGGATGACCGGCTGGTCGTCGTCACCGGCCCCTGTTCGATTCACGATACCGAGGCCGCGCGTGACTATGCCGGCCGGCTCAAGCCCCTGATCAACGAGCTTGCGGATGACCTCGTCATCATCATGCGGGTCTATTTTGAAAAGCCGCGAACCACCATCGGCTGGAAGGGCCTCATCAACGACCCGGGCCTGGACAACAGTTTCCGGATCAACGACGGGCTACGCATCGCCCGCCGGCTGCTGCTGGATTTGAATGAGATGGGCGTGCCGGCGGCGACCGAATTCCTCGATCCGATTAGCCCGCAATACGTCGCCGACCTGGTCGCCTGGGGCGCGATTGGCGCACGTACCACCGAAAGCCAGGTCCACCGCGAACTCGCCTCCGGCCTGTCCTGTCCGATCGGCTTCAAGAACTCTACCGACGGCGGCGTACAGATTGCCATCGATGCGGTGAAGGCGGCGTCACATCCGCACAATTTCCTGGGAGTCAGCAAGGAGGGGCGTTCCGCCATCTTCTCCACCAGTGGCAATCCCGACTGTCACGTCATCCTGCGCGGCGGCAGCGACCGCCCGAACTATGATGCGGCCAGCGTCGAGGCCGCCGCCGCCAGGCTCGCCAAGGCGGGACTGCGGCCGTTGCTCTGCATCGATTTCAGTCATGCCAACAGCGAAAAGGATTACCGCAAGCAGGTCAACGTCGGCCAGGCCGTCGCGGCGCAGGTGGAAGGCGGAGAAAGCCGCGTCTTCTGCGTCATGCTCGAAAGCCACATCCATGCCGGGCGGCAGGATCTCAAACCGGGTGTCCCGCTGAAGTACGGCCAGAGCATCACCGACGCCTGCATGGGCTGGGAAGACACCGAACCGTTGTTGCGCGAGCTTGCGCGCGCGGCGCGTGCACGCCGGACCACGGCGGCGAGTACGGCGACGGCCTGATCGGCGGCGCGCGGTTTAGCCCGCCGCCGTTTCGTCCGTGCCGTTGCGCATGATCGTGGCAATCGTGTAGACGGGCCGTTCGTTGGCTTCGAAGTAGGTGCGCGCCAGCAGCTCACCGACCAGTCCGATGGACAAAAGCTGTATGCCGGCCAGGATCATCATCATTGCCAGAATTAGCAGCGGTCCGTGCGCGGTGAACACGTCGACGCCCGCAAGCTTGCGGATCAGCAGGAAGAAGCCGATCGCGCCTCCCCCCAACAGTCCCGCCAATCCCAGCGGGCCAAAAAAATGCAGCGGCCGGGTGACGTACTTGAGCAGGAACCGCACGGTGAGCAGATCGAACAGCACGCGGAACGTGCGCGAAATACCGTAATGCGACCGTCCCGTGCCGCGCACCACGTTGCGGATCGGGACTTCGGCGATGCGGGCGCCGTGCCAGGACGCCAGTGCCGGAATGAAACGGTGCAACTCGCCGTACAGCCGGATTTGCTTGATGGTGTCGCGGCGGTAGGCTTTGAAGGTGGTGCCGAAGTCATGCAACTCGACCCCGGACAGCTTCGCCATCAGCCAGTTCGCTATCTTCGACGGCAGGCGGCGCAGGAGCCAGTTGTCGACGCGCTTCTCGCGCCAGCCGGAAACCAGATCGTAGCCCTCTTCCAGCTTGCGTAGCAGCGCGGGTATGTCGGCGGGATCATGCTGCAGATCGCCGTCCATGGAAATGATCACCTCGCCGGTGGCGTAATCGAAGCCTGCCGCAAGTGCCGGTGTCTGGCCGTAGTTGCGCTTCAGGTTGACGAGGGTGATGCGGTGGTCGGCCGTGGCCAGATCGCGCAACATGCGTTCGGTGCCGTCGCTGCTGCAGTCGTTCACGAAAATCATTTCGAAGGGCTGTTTCAGCGCCTCCATCACTTCGACGATCTGCCCATGCAGCGCGAGCACGGAATCCGCCTCGTTGTGGAACGGGACCACCACCGAGTAAACGGGTGCAAGGCCGGCAGGCAAAGCGGAGGTATTCATCGCATCCCGCCGCCGGGGTTCGCCGCCGCGACGGCGGCGTGGTGACATTCGCCGAGCGCGCGGTATGAAGCCAGCCGGATGTCATGTGCGCCAAGCGCGTCGCGCGCATCCGGCGAGATCAGCGCCTCCAGTTCGCATTCACGTTCGTGCTTGAGGCGTGTAGGCAGCGCCCCCAGTTCCGCGTCGAGCCGTCCCGGATGACACATCAGTTCGTTGACGCCGGGTCTCGCCGTCGCGATCACGGCGGTAATCAGCGCCGGACGCAGCTGGCCGGTCACCGAGAAGCCCAGGAAATGATCGGGACAGCGGATCGGACTGGCGGCCAACCGCCGGTCAAAGTTGGATTGAAAGCAGTTCATCAGTCTTGAGCTCAGCCAGCCCTTGTAAATGACCCGCGGATGCGAAGCGCGGGCCGCGAGCCTGCGGCATTCGGTCCATGACAGGTTTTCATAAGGTTTGCGAATGTAGGGGATTTTGAACTCTTCCGCCACCCGCAGGGCGGCATCGAGCACCCGCGGATGCGCATGGGTGTGCTTATGGGAATCGAGGTGGCTGAGCACCAGCCCGGCACGCAGCAGGCGTTCGACCTGGGCGCGAAACTCGATGACAATTTCCTGTTGCCGAAGGGCGCCGGCGGCAAGGCGAGGCAGCAGGCCGGCCAGGGTCGCGGGGAAGCGGGCATCCGCATCACACAACGACCGCACTGCCGCCGGGGGGGAGGCGGCGCGGCCGTCGACCAGTGTGAGGTGGCAGCCGGTATCCAGCGCCGGCGCGTCCCGCAGCCGCGCCAGGCCGTCGTCCAGCGCATCGCCTGTTGCCATCACCGTCGTGCTGGTAAGGATCCCCTGCTGAAATGCTTCTACAATGCCGGCGTTAACGCCAGCGGCGGCACCGTAGTCGTCGGCGTTGACGATGAGTTGTCTCATGGCCGGAAGCATACCATTTACCGGCATCGCCCCCGGCGCCATGCGTCTCCGCCTGCGGACTGGAGCCACCGCCCCTGCCGCCGCCGGCCGCAACGCTGCCTTAAGAATCGCATGCCGGTATCCGATAAGAACACCAGGGACCGCGTTCCGTCCCCGGCGCCGCAGAGGTGGTATATTCATGGCGGCTGCTGCCGACGGCGCGCCGCGATGCCTGTCCGCTGGCGCCGCTGGCGTTTTCGATTCCGGGCCGGGGCGTCAAGCCCAATCGGGCGGCGCGGAGCCAGGTGGGTGCCGAGCTGTAGGGGTTCCGATTCGTTTCCAGGAGGCCGGGTGAGGTGGCGCGACAGCGCGTAGCGAGAACAAGATGAGCAATACTGCCCGATTGTCCAACGATTTCAGTGTAGAGCAGATCGAGTTAAAGGGGTTTTCCCGCAGCGTGGCGGAACTGGAATGGCTGCTGCTCATTCTGGTGCTGCTTTACTACCTCATGCCGGGCACCGAGATCGACGACCCACCTGCGGTGATAGGCGCCATGGTGGGGTTCGGGGTGTTTGTCTTCGCTTTCCGGTATCTCAACTTCTACCATCGCGAAACCCGCTGGAAGCTGGCCATAGAAACGTGGGTGATGACCGCATTCATCACCTGGATCCTGTGGAACACCGGCAAGACCGGCAGTCCCCTGCTGAATCTCTATTTGCTGGTGCTGATCACCAGCGGCCTTACCCTGGGCAAGGTGGTGACGCTGCTCGAATTCGGATTGATCACAGCCTGCTACGTGTACATGGCATTTCTGGGGCACGGCATAGATTTCACCACCGCCAGCGAATTTTCCGATTTGATGACCAAGTTCGCGCCGGTGCTGCTGGTGGCCTACCTGATCACCATGCTTTCCGCCGATGCCCGTTACGCCCGCCGCCTGCTGGAGACCCTGTCGGAAACCGACGAGTTGACCGGCCTGCTGAACCTGCGTGCTTTCGTCAAGTTACTTGGGCGCGAGAGCGCAAAGGCAATGCGCTACTCGCGGTCTTATTCGGTAATGATGATAGATGCCGATGGTTTGAAGCAGGTCAACGACAACCTGGGCCACGAGGCGGGCAACCGGCTTATCAAGATGGTTGCCACCGCGATCTCCGACAGCCTGCGCGGCAGCGACGTGCTGGCTCGGTACGGCGGCGACGAATTCGTGGCGCTACTGCCTGAGACCAACCAGGCGCAGGCGAGGGAGGCGGCGGAGCGGATCCGGACGGCCGTCGCCAATACCTCGTTCAATCTGGACGGCAACCGGGTCGGTTCGACGGTGAGCATCGGCATCGCCAGCTCGCCGGAGGATTCGAGTGATCCGCGGGAGCTGATCGAACTGGCCGATCGGGCGATGTACGAAAGCAAGCAGGCGGGCCGCAACCGTTGCACGGTGTCGCCGCCGCGCCGCGTGCCCAAGGGTAGCACCGTGCCGAGCATGGAAACCCGCATCTAGGTCTTCGGATCGGCGCGGCCGGTTGTTCCGGCACGTAGGACTGCAAAAAAAGCCCCGCACTTGGCGGGGCTTTTAAGTTTTCGCCTTTCCCAGGCCTTACATCATGTCTTCCATGCCGCCCATGCCGCCCATGCCGCCGGCAGGGCCGTGCTTGTGCTCGTCGTTCTTCGGCAATTCCGCCACCATGGCCTCGGTGGTGATCATGAGGCCTGCAATCGAGGCGGCGTTTTGCAGGGCGGAGCGCGTCACCTTGGTGGGATCGAGGATGCCGAACTTGATCATGTCGCCGTACTCGCCGTTGGCGGCGTTGTAACCGAAGTTACCCTTGCCTTCCATGACCTTGGCCAGGACCACCGAGGGCTCGGCGCCGGCATTCGCCACGATCTGGCGCAAGGGCTCGGTCACCGCACGTTTGGCGATGTCGATACCGATGCTCTGGTCGTGATTGTCACTCTTGATGTTGGCGACCGAGGACAGGGCGCGCACTAGAGCCACGCCGCCGCCGGGTACCACGCCTTCCTCGACGGCCGCACGGGTCGCGTGCAGAGCGTCTTCGACGCGCGCCTTCTTTTCCTTCATTTCGACTTCCGTCGCTGCACCGACCTTGATGACGGCGACGCCGCCGGCCAGCTTGGCCACGCGTTCCTGCAGCTTCTCGCGATCGTAGTCGGACGTGGTCTCTTCGATCTGGGCGCGGATCTGGCCGATGCGGCCTTCGATGACCTTCTTGGCGCCAGCGCCGTCGACGATGGTGCACTCTTCCTTGGTGATGGTCACGCGCTTGGCGGTGCCCAGATCATCCATGCCGGCCTTCTCGAGGCTTAAGCCCACTTCCTCTGAAATCACGGTGCCGTTGGTTAGGACGGCGATGTCTTCCAGCATGGCCTTGCGGCGGTCGCCGAAGCCAGGTGCCTTGACCGCGCAGCACTTGACGATGCCGCGGATATTGTTGACCACGAGGGTGGCCAGCGCTTCGCCTTCGACGTCCTCGGCGATGATCAGCAGCGGCCGGCTCGCCTTGGCGACGCCTTCCAGGATGGGCAGCATCTCGCGGATGTTGGAGACCTTCTTGTCGTGCAGCAGGATCACCGGATTATCCAGCTCGACGTTCATGCTCTGCTGGTTATTGATGAAGTAGGGCGACAGGTAGCCGCGGTCGAACTGCATGCCTTCGACGACGTCGAGCTCGTTCTCCAGCCCCGAACCTTCTTCGACGGTGATCACGCCTTCCTTGCCGACCTTGCCCATGGCCTCGGCGATGATGTTGCCGATGCTGTCGTCTGAATTGGCGGAAATGGTGCCGACCTGGGCGATCGCCTTGTCGTCCTTGCAGGGCTTGGACATTTTGCGCAGCTCTTCGACGATGGCGGTGACGGCCTTGTCGATGCCGCGCTTCAGGTCCATCGGATTAAGACCGGCGGCGACCGCCTTGATGCCTTCAGTGACGATTGACTGCGCCAGCACGGTGGCCGTGGTGGTGCCGTCGCCGGCGATGTCGGAAGTCTTGGAGGCGACTTCCTTCACCATCTGCGCGCCCATGTTTTCGAACTTGTCGGCCAGTTCGATCTCCTTGGCGACGGAGACGCCGTCCTTGGTGACGGTGGGGGCACCGAAGCTCTTATCGAGCACGACGTTGCGGCCTTTGGGGCCGAGGGTGACCTTGACGGCGTTCGCCAGCACGTTCACGCCGCGCAACATGCGCTGGCGCGCTTCTTCTGAAAACCGGATGTCTTTTGCACTCATTGCTCAATTCCTCTTGATAATTGTTTGGCTGCGATCGTCGGAGGGTCTTTAGCCTTCGATGACGGCCATGATGTCGTCTTCGCGCATCACGAGCAGGTCTTCGCCGTCCACCTTGACCTCGGTGCCTGAATACTTGCCGAACAG
>CAYVOU010000088.1:0-6691 GCA_964453295.1 uncultured Gammaproteobacteria bacterium | reverse complement strand
GAACGTAAAAGACTACTTGTTCCATTATTGTTGTTCGCCGTTTCCCGCGTACGAATTTAACTGCAAGCTATCGGTATCTTGCGTCATTGGCCGGATCGGCGGCGATTTGCGCCTCGAAAGTGTCGCCGACCTTGAGAAGTTTGTCCTTGGTCATCAGCAGGTCGCCCCGCTTTTCACCGTGATATTCAAAGTGCCGCGTTTCCACGATCGAATCGACCGGGCAGGACTCCTCGCAGAAGCCGCAGAAGATGCATTTTGTCAGGTCGATGTCATAACGCGTGGTGCGGCGCGTGCCGTCGTCGCGCTGTTCCGACTCAATGGTAATGGCCACCGCCGGGCAGACGGCTTCGCACAGCTTGCAGGCGATGCAGCGCTCTTCGCCGTTTGGATAGCGGCGCAGTGCGTGCAGACCACGGAAGCGGGGGCTTTGGGGAGCCTTTTCCTCGGGGTATTCCAGCGTGATCTTGCGATCCAGCAGGTAACGCCCGGTCAGGCGCATGCCTTTCAGCAGTTCCCAGAGCAGCAGGCTTCTGAAATAGTTGACGGCAGACTTGATCACGACGGCGCCCCCGTTGCGAACCAGGGCGGCACATGCAGCATCACCATGCAGGCCACTACCACCAGCCAGACGATGGTAAGAGGGATGAACACCTTCCAGCCCAGGCGCATGATTTGGTCATAGCGGTAACGCGGGAATGTGGCGCGAAACCACAGGAACAGGAAAAGGAAGAACGAAATCTTGGCGAGCAGCCAGAACAGGCTGGGCTGGCCGAGCCACGGCACGCCGTCGAATGGCGAGTACCAGCCGCCGAGGAACATGACCGCGGCCAAGGTCGAGACCAGGATCATGTTGGCGTATTCGGCCAGGAAGAAAACCGCAAAGGTCATGCCCGAGTATTCGACGTGGAAACCGGCGACGATTTCCGATTCGCCTTCGCTGACGTCGAAGGGCGCGCGGTTGGTCTCGGCGACGGCTGAAATGAAATACACGACGCACATCGGCAGCAGCGGCAGCCAGAACCAGTGCAGGATGCCGCCGTGCTGCGCCTCGACGATAGCGCTCATGTTGAGGCTGCCGGCGGCAATCAGCACGCTGACCAGGGCGAAACCCATGGCGATCTCGTAGGCGACAATCTGCGCCGCCGATCGCAGCGAGCCCAGGAAGGCGTACTTCGAGTTCGAGGCCCAGCCGGCGATGATGATGCCGTAAACGCCAACTGAGGTCATCGCCAGTATGTAGAGCAGGCCGGCGTTGATGTTGGCGATCACCTTGGTGCCGCCAAAAGGAATTACGGCCCAGGCGGCGAGCGACGGCCCGATGGCCAGGATCGGTGCGGCGATGAACAGGAACTTGTTCGCGCCGGACGGGATGATGATTTCCTTGAACATCAGCTTGACCGCGTCCGCGATCGGCTGTGCCAGGCCGCCCAGCATTTTGATTCCGAAGAAGGTGACCCGGTTCGGTCCGCGTCGTACCTGCATCCAGCCGATGATCTTGCGTTCCGCCAGGGTCAGGTAGGCGACCGACACCATCAGCGGCAATACCACGGCCACGATCTCGAGAAGAATGATGGTCACCGTCACCAGAGGTGCCGGCAGGAAACTCAAATGGCTGCGGAGAAATTCGACCATTTACGCCTTCTCCAGCGTTACCGCGCCGAAGCTCATGCCAAGCACCGCGCCGGGTCCGCAGGCGCGGATCAGCACGGTGCCCGCCGGCAGGCGCGGATCGTGACCGACCTGCATCAGGCAATCCGCATTCCCCTGCCGCACCTTGACGGCGGCACCGTCGTCGAGTCCGAGGCGGGCGGCGTCGGCGGGATGGACGCGCAGAATATCGTCGGCGACTTCCGCGGTCCGCTGCAGGGCCGCCGCGCGGCGCACCTGCGGGTCGACCGCGTACATGGGTACTTCGGTGATCCGCTCCATGCCATCGGAAGACCGCGATGCCGGCAGTTCGATCGATTTCGCGATATCGCCCGCCACTTCGGCCTGCTGGTCGCCCAGCAGCTTGTGCAACTCGGCGCGTATCTCGTCCAGGTGCATATAGTTGAAGCCGGTCATCTCAAGGGTATTGCCCAGGACGCGCACGATCTTCCATGCCGGCCTGGCCTCGCCCGGCGGATTGACCGCCGCGTCGAACGCCTGCCAGTCGCCGGCGGCGTTTATGTAGGTGCCCGCGTTCTCAGCGAACAGCGCAATAGGCAACATCACCGAAGCACAGTCGTCCAGCACCGGCGTGCGGAATGCGCTCAGGCTCAGGACGAACTCGGCGCCCTGCAGGGCGCTTTGGGCGGTGACGCCGTCGGCGAAATCGAACTCCGGTTCGAGTCCGAGCAGCACGTAAGCCCGACGCGGTTGCTCCAGCATGCCGCGGACATCCAACCCGGCGCGATCGAAGGTCGTTCCGGCCGGACCCCGGTGCGGCACCACGCCGCTCAGCCAGGCACCGGCACTGTTTGCACCTTCGCAGAGAAAACCCAGCCGGGCGCCGCTCATCTCGGCGATCCAGGCCGCCAATGTTCGCAGGGTGGAGAACGCCGGATGCGAAATCGCGTAAGCGCCCAGCAGCACGGCCGCATTGCCGGCATCTTTGAGATTCTCGGCGATGGCACGGTGGTTATCGCCTACCGAAACCTGCTTCAGTTGGGCCAGACGGTCGGCATCGCCGGCGTCCTCGGCCAGCACGCGCGCGACCCCGGCCAGCGCCTCGACCATCGCGCCCGGGGCCACGATGAGCTTTTCGTTCACGTGCCAGTTGAAATCGAAGTCCACCGGATTGACCGCCATCAGGCGGGCGCCGCGCAGTGAGGCCTTGCGCAGGCGATGGTTCGCAAGCGGCTGCTCCCGGCGGACATCCGAGCCGATCAGCAACGCAGCCTTTAGGTGTTCAATCTCGGCGACGGACAGGTTCAAACCCGGATAAAGCGCCTCATCGTGCTGGGCGCTGAAATCCGTCTGCCGCAGCCGATGATCGATATTGTGCACGCCCAGCGACCGCATCAGCTTTTGCAGCAGGAAGTATTCCTCCAACGTCGCTGAGGGCCAGCACAACACACCGACCTGCTCCGGCCCGTGAACGTGGACCGCCTGGCTCAAACCCGCGGCGGCAAAATTCAGCGCGGTCTCCCAGTCGACCTCGCGCCACTGACCGTCCTCCTTGATCATGGGACTCGTCAGGCGATCCTTGCTGTTCAGACCCTCGTAGGCATAACGATCGCGGTCGGATATCCAAACCTCGTTCACCCTTTCGTTTTCCCGCGGCACTACGCGTTTGACGACCTGGCCCTTGACGTGCAGGTGGATGTTGGACCCGATGCAATCGTGAGGCGCGACACCGTCCTTCTGGCGCAATTCCCAGGCGCGCGCGCTGAAGCGGTAGGGCTTGGAGGTCAGCGCCCCCACCGGGCAGACGTCGATGACGTTGCCGGACATCTCCGAGGTGATGGCCTTGGCGATGTAGGTCCCGATCTCCATGTGCTCGCCGCGGCCCGTCGCGCCAAGTTCCTTCAGTCCCGCGACCTCCTCCCCGAAACGCACGCAGCGCGTGCAGTGTATGCAGCGGGTCATGTCGGTCTGGATCAGCGGCCCGATGTTCTTGTCCTTGACGACGCGCTTGCCCTCGGTATAGCGCGAGACGTCGGCGCCGTAGCCCATCGCGAGGTCCTGCAATTCGCACTCGCCGCCCTGGTCGCAGATCGGGCAGTCCAGCGGATGATTGATCAGCAGGAACTCCATGGTCGCCTTTTGCGCCTCGCGCGCGAGCGGCGACTTGGTGAACACTTTCATGCCTTCCATCACCGGCGTGGCACAGGCCGGCACCGGCTTGGGGGCCTTCTCCACCTGCACCAGGCACATGCGGCAATTGGCAGCGACGGAAAGCTTCTTGTGATAGCAGAAGCGCGGCACGTAGGTGTGCGCGGCGTCCGTGACCTCGATGATCATGGCGCCCTTGCGCGCCTGCATCGCCACGCCGTCGACTTCGATGTTGACCAGATCTTCGCTCATGTCTCTCTAGGGTCCGGGGCCGCGGCCTATGCCGCCTTTGCCTGCCCGTCGCCGACCATGCTGCGGCCGTGCTCGATGAAGTACACAAATTCCTGGCGGTAGTGCTTGATAAAGCTTTGCACCGGCATCGCCGCCGCGTCGCCCAGCGCGCAGATGGTGCGGCCGCCAATCTTGGAGGCGACGTCGTCGAGCTTGTCGATGTCGGCTTGGGAGCCTTTTCCATCGATGATGCGGCAGAGCATGCGGTACAGCCAGCCGGTGCCTTCGCGGCACGGCGTGCACTGGCCGCAGGACTCGGAAAAATAGAAACGCGAAATGCGCCGCAGGACCTGCACCATGCAGGTGGTTTCATCCATCACGATCACGGCGCCGGACCCGAGCATCGATCCGGCCTTCGAGATGGAGTCGTAATCCATGTTCGCGCCCATCATGACCTCGCCGGGAACCACCGGCACGGAGGAACCGCCCGGAATGACGGCCTTGAGTCCGCGGCCGCCGCGCCCACCGCCGGCAAGTTCCAGCAGTTCCTTGAATGAGGTACCCATCGGCACTTCGTAGTTGCCAGGGCGTGCAACATGGCCGCTGACCGAGAAGATCTTGGTGCCGCCGGCATTGGGCTTGCCGAGACCCGCGAACCAAGCGCCGCCCTTGCGCATGATGCTGGGCACCGAAGCCAGCGACTCCGTGTTGTTGATCGTCGTCGGCTTGCCGTAGAGACCGAAGTTGGCCGGGAACGGCGGCTTGAAGCGCGGCTGTCCCTTCTTGCCTTCCAGCGACTCCAGCAGCGCGGTCTCTTCGCCGCAGATGTAGGCGCCGGCGCCCAACGAGCCGTACAAATCGAAGTCCACGCCGCTGCCGCGCAGGTCCTTGCCCAGTAGACCGAGTTCGTAGGCTTCTTTCAGCGCCTGCTCGAAATGCAGATAGGGTTCATCCATGAACTCGCCGCGCAGGTAGTTGTAGCCCACGGTCGCACCCATGGCGTAGCCGGCGATCGCCATACCTTCGACCACCGCGTGCGGATTGAAACGCAGGATGTCGCGGTCCTTGCAGGTCCCGGGTTCGCTTTCGTCGGAATTGCAGACGATGTATTTCTGCACCGGTGCGCTGCGCGGCATGAAGCTCCATTTCAGGCCGGTGTGAAAACCGGCGCCGCCCCGGCCGCGCAATCCGGAGGACTTGATCTCCTCAATGACTTTCTCCGGCGGAGTCTTTTCGTCGAGGATCTTCTTCCATGCCTCGTAGCCGCCGATCTTCAGGTAGTTTTCCAGGGCCCACGGCTGATCGAACTGCAGCGTCTCGTAGCAAGTCTGGTTAAGGACGATGTCGGTCATTTCAGCGCATCCAGGATCGCGTCGACTTTTTCCGGGGTGAGATTCTCGTGGTAAACGTGATCGACCATCATCATCGGCGCGCCGCAGCAGGCAGCCAGGCACTCCTCCTCCTCCTTGAGGTAGATGCGGCCGTCAGGCGTCGATTCGCCGGTCTTGATACCGAGCTTCTTCTCGATGTACCCGACGATGGTATCCGAACCGCAAAGCATGCATGACACGTTGGTGCAGACCGACACGCTGTGCCGGCCTACCGGCTTGGTTTCCAGCATCGAGTAGAAGCTGGCTACCTCGTACACGGAGATCGGCGGCAGTTCGAGATATTCCGCGACGGCGTCCATCAGCTCCACGGTGATCCAGCCGCCGTTCTCGTGCTGAACCTCGCGCAATGCCGCCAGCACCGCCGAACGCTTGCGATCGGGCGGGTATTTCGCCAGCCACTGATCGATGACCTGCCGCGCATGCGCGGAAAGCTTCGCCGTCTTCACTTCACTGCTCACGCCGCCTCCCTCAACGGTCGATCTCCCCGAATACGATGTCCTGCGTGCCAATCACCGCCACCACGTCGGCCAGCATGTGGCCCTTCACCATCTCGTCCATGGACGAGATATGGGCAAACCCGGGCGCGCGGATTTTGACACGATACGGCTTGTTGGCGCCGTCGGAGATCATGTAAATGCCGAATTCCCCTTTGGGATGCTCCACCGCGGCATAGACTTCGCCCTCGGGCACGCAATAGCCTTCCGTGAACAACTTGAAGTGGTGGATCAGCGACTCCATGTCGCCCTTCATGTCTTCACGCCGCGGCGGTGCCAACTTACGGTCATCGAGGATCACGGGGCCCGGATTGGCCCGCAACCACTTTACACATTGCTTGAGGATCCGTGCGCACTGGCGCATCTCCTCGATGCGTACCAGGTAGCGATCATAGCAATCACCGTTGACGCCAACCGGAATGTCGAAGTCGATCTCGTCATAGGTTTCGTAGGGCTGCTTCTTGCGCAGGTCCCAAGCCACCCCCGAACCGCGCAGCATCGGACCGGTAAAACCGAGTTGCAAAGCTCGTTCCGGGGTGACGACGCCGATGCCGACGGTGCGCTGCTTCCAGATCCGGTTGTCGGTAAGCAACGTCTCGTATTCGTCGACGCATTTGGGGAAGCGATCGGCGAAGTCGTCAATGAAATCGAGCAGCGAACCCTGGCGGGCATGGTTGAGCCGTTTCACCTCGGCTTCGTTCCGGAAGCGGTTGACCTGATACTGCGGCATCGTTTCCGGCAGATCGCGATAGACCCCGCCCGGCCGGTAATAGGTCGCGTGCATGCGCGTGCCCGAGACCGCCTCGTAGCAGTCCATCA
>CAYVOU010000087.1:0-6708 GCA_964453295.1 uncultured Gammaproteobacteria bacterium | reverse complement strand
AGGAATATTGTAGCCTAACGCCCGCTGCCACCGGCGCATATGTCTCGGATCAAGGGATCGGGCCGCAACACCGCTGCGAATGAATTTGCCGTGCACGGTTAATATGACGAGACGTGAATGGCGGCGGAATCACGCCGCCATACTGCGTAAACGCGGGGAACAAGCTTTACCGCAAAGGCCGCCGGTGCGGCCTGATGATGTTCATCGGTTTTCCCGGCCCGTTCTGTCGAAAACGAAAACAGGCCGGACCTGGTTGAATCTTAATCGGACTTGGACGCCTGCGTTCGATGCGACTACCAGGGCTGGACTTTGCCGCGATGAATGTAGGCGCCGGTGGGACCGTCCGCGCCAAGCAGGGCGAGGTCGACTACCGTTTCGGCGCCTTCAGGGAGTTCCAGCATCGCGTCCGCACCGCCCATGTCGGTTTTGACGTGGCCGGGATCGGCGGCGTTGACCTTGATGGAGGTGTCGCGCAGCTCCCAGGCCAGCTGGACCGTCCAGGCGTTGACGGCGGTCTTGGAGACGTTATAGGCGGCAATCTTAATCGGGTAGAGGCGCGAGCCCGGATCGGAATGCTGGGTCAAGGACGCGAGGCCGCTGGTAAGATTGACGATCCGGCCCGCGTCCGATTTCTTCAGCAGCGGCAGAAAGGCTTGTGTCACCGCGATCATGCCGAACACGTTGGTCTCGAAGGTCCGGTGCCAGGTTTCCAGCGTCTCCTCCGAGGGATGGCCGGCCGCGCCGCGGTCGAGGATGCCGGCATTGTTGACGAGGATATCGAGACGTCCGTGTGTCGTCGCGACGGCCTGGGCCGCGGCGGCGATGTCATCGGCGCGTGTGACATCGAGTTTCAGTGCTTCGACGCTGGCTCCCGACGCTCTCAGTTTGGCTGTCGCGGCTTCTCCATCCGCACGCCGACGGCAGCCGATGATGACGTGTATACCTCTTTGCGCCAGCTGGCGCGCCGCTTCCAGTCCGATGCCGCGGTTGGCGCCGGTGATCAGGGCAATCTTGTCGGGCATGTGCGATTTCCTTCCTGCGTTGGGCGGCAGGCGTTAGCGAATGCCGTGCCGGTTGAAAGTGTCGCCGCGGTTTCCCGCTGGCCCTCCCCCCCGGGGTGAGGCGGGGGAGGGGGAGTGGGGGGAGGGCCGGGGAAGCGGCATGAAACGGGTCTTAGGCGGCAACCCGTGGATAGTCGGTGTAGCCTTTCGCGCCTATCGCATAGAAGGTGGTCTGATCCGGCTCGTTGAGCGTGGCGCGAAGGCGGAAACGTTCGGGCAGGTCGGGGTTGGCAATGAACAGCTTGCCGTACACCACGGCGTCCAGCCAGCCGTCGCGCAAGGCGCGTTCGCCACTTTCGCGCGTGAAGCCGCCGGCGGCGATCGCCGGACCGCTGAAACAGGGCCGCAGGCTGCGCGCCGAGGGCTCGGGGCTGGCACCGGCGGCGATGTCCTGTTCGGTGAGCTGGACCAGATGCGCATAGGCGAGTCCGAAGCAGCTCAGTTCGCGTAACACGTAAGAGAAGGTTGCATGGGTGTCGCTGTCGCTCATGTCATTGAACACGCCGCCGGGCGAGAAACGGATGCCGACGTGATCGGCACCCCAGACGCCGATCACGGCCTCGGTGACCTCCAGCGTCAGGCGGGCGCGGTTTTCGATACTGCCGCCGTAGCGATCGCTGCGCCGGTTGACGCCATCGCGCAGGAACTGGTCGAGCAGGTAGCCGTTGGCGTTATGGATCTCGACGCCATCGAAACCCGCTGCCTTGGCGCGCCTGGCGCCCTGCTCGTATTCGGCGATGATGCCCGGGATCTCGTTCAGCGCCAGGGCGCGAGGCGTCGGAAATTCGGCCTGTTGAAAATCCGCGGTCAGAGCCATGCCTCGGGGCTTTACCGGGCTGGCGGAGACCGGTGCCTCGCCGTGCGGCTGATGGCTGGGATGCGAGATGCGGCCCACGTGCCAGAGTTGCAGAAAGATGCGCCCGCCCGCGGCGTGAACGGCGTCCGTCACGCGTCGCCAGCCGGCCTGTTGTTCGTCGGTGTGGATGCCCGGCGTGCTGGGATAGCCGTGGCCGTGCGGCGACACGCTGGTGGCCTCGGTGACGATGAGGCCGGCGCCGGCACGCTGCGCGTAATATTCAGCCATCAGTGCCGAAGGCACGCGGCCGGACGCGGCGCGGGTGCGGGTCAGCGGTGCCATCAGGACCCGGTTCGGCAGTGTCAGGGCGCCAAGCGTCACAGGGGTGAAAAGCAGGTCGGTATGTGTTGCGGACGTCATGTCGTTCTCCTCCGGATTTTGCGGGTTCCCGCCCCGCTGCGTCAGGCCGTGTCAGCTTGACACGAGCCGCAAAGGTGCCGATGCTGTGCCAAGTATGTGACCGACCGGTAACGTGGCAATACGTTACTGACCGGTAACTCACATGTCAAGAGGAGGTCGTGGGCGGTGATTAAAAAAGCGGGGGGCAAGGCGGAAACGCCGGCCTCCGACACCTGCGAACTAAAGAAAGCCAGGCGCGTGCGCGATCGCATTTTCGATACCGCCCGCGAGCTTTTCTATCGCCACGGCATACGCGGCGTCGGCGTCGATACCATCGCGGATCGCGCCGGCACCAACAAGATGAGTTTCTACCGCAGTTTCACTTCCAAGGACGAACTCGTTGCCGAGTGCCTGCGCGAATCGGACCGCATGTTCTGGCAATGGTGGGACGAGACGGTCGCGGTGCATCCCGACGATCCCCGCCGCCAGGTCGAGGCGCTATTCGATCATTACGTGAAGAACACTTGCAGGCGCGGTGACCGCGGCTGCGCAATTGCCAATGCCGCCGTGGAGCTTTCCGGAGCGGACCATCCCGCCAGCGCGGTCGTGCGCAAGCACAAGGCGGAAGTGCGCCGCCGCTTTCGCCAGCTTGCGCGCGCCATGGGCGCGCCGGATCCGGCGGCGCTGGGGGATGCCCTGACGCTGCTGATGGAGGGCAGCAACCTGGCGCGCTTGACTTTCGATGCCCACAGCGGTCCCGCCGCGACCGCCGCCCGCGCCGCCAGGGCATTGATGGACGCCTACCTCTCCGGCGTATAAAAACCGCTCCCGCGACGATCCGGCTTTCAGGCGTGGTGGCTGAACCGGCCGACGCGCGCGCCGCTCATGAGCTTGCGAAAATCGTCGCCGCTGACGTGCAGCACGTCGCAGTGATCGCCCGCCTCGAAATAGACGTCATCGCTGGCGAGCAGCTTCTCGTCGACGACAGTGGCGATGCCGTAGGCCGGGCCGATGGGCGGTATGGCGCCGACCTCGCAGTCCGGAAAGATGTCGCCCAGTTCGGATTCACTCGCCAGTCCCAGCTTTCGCTTCATCATCCTGCCGACCACCCCCAAATCGACGCGGTGCGTCGCCGGGATCACCGCCATTACGAAACCCGCCTCGTCCTCCAGCAACACGGGCTTGGCGAGCCGATCGCCCGGTACGTGGGCGAGTTGGGCGGTGTGCGAACTGCTGTTGGACCAGGAATGCCTAACGACGTCGTAATGAACCGCCTCACGGAGAATGCTGTTCTGAACTGCCACGGAGATTGACATGGTCCACCTCCTCTCGTATCGATTTGCCTGCCTCAAGAGGAAAGTATAGTCGGCTGGAGCATCACAATGCAGGCGGTTGCCGGACCTGTCGGGCTAGCTGCCGCCGGAGTCGTAGCGGGGATAGTCGCGGGTGTCGATGGTGTCGCGATAGGCGTGCCAGGTGGCATGGCCAATGACCGGCATGGTGATCGCCAACCCGAACAGCGCCGTCACGAATCCCACGCCCACGGCGGCAATAATCAGCGCAATCCAGACGGCCATCGCCGCCTTGTTGCGCAGGACCGCGTTGACGCTGGTGACGACCGCGGTGATGGCGTCGATGCGGCAGTCCATCAGCATCGGAATGGAAAACGCGCAGAAGGTGAAGGTGATGAGAGCGAACACCGACCCCACGGCCGAACCGATGGCGAGAAACGGCAGCATTTCGACGAGGCTGGGATGGCCTTCCTCCGGGAAGAATATCTGTACGACCGTCGCCGCGCGGGCCCAAAGCAGCGACACGATCATCAACACCAGCGCCAGCATCATCAGGTTGCCGAAGGGGCGGCGCATCTGCAGGACGCAGGCGGCGAGGCTGGGCCGCCTGCCTGCTTCCAACTCCGCGCTCACCGCGTAGAAGGCCACGGCGAGCACCGGCGCCACGAAAACGAAACCTGACAGCAGCGCGATCTCCAGCCAGTAGCCGCCAAGGTCCCACGCGATCAGCACTACGGCGAAGCTCAACAGCAGGATGACGGCGCCGAATCCCAGGCTTTGCAGGGGCGCGCGCCGGGCATCGTCCCAGCCACGCCGCAGCCAGCCCAGCGGCGCCCAGGGCGACAATACCCGGCAGGGCGCCACGAACGGGAGTTCAGCGGGGTCCGTTGGTTCGCGGCGCTGGTTCGATTCGCTCATGCCTTTCATTCTGGCAGGGAATTCCGCCAAGGGAAGGCAGGCGCGTCCGCCGCGGACCTTGATGACACCCGGCTCGTCAATCTTCGATGTGCGACAGCGGCCGGGCCACCGCTTCCAGGGGGCGGCGCTCGGCGGCGATGCCCAGCCACAACTCGGCGGCGCCCAGCGCGGTGTCGAGGGTATAGAAAACGGCGATCGCCAGCGTTGCGGAAAGAAAGATAGAGCGTGAGCGTCACGAAAAACAGCCGCCGGCGCCCGAGCCTGTCCGTCAGCCAGCCAAAGTGGAGGGCGTCCAGCACGGCGCCCACCAGGTAGGGCTTGCCGAGGCCTCAATCTCCGCCTCCGTGAGATGCGGCGTCGGGCTTGCCTTGAGGGCGCCGGCCACGGCTCCGGCCAGGGTCACTTCCAGGCCGTCGAGCACCCAGGTAATGCCCAGCGCCAGTACCACCAGCCAGTGGAACCGCGTCCAGGGCAGGCGGTCGAGACGCGCGGGAACGTCGGTTTCCACCGCGGTTCCGCGCCGTTGGGCATGAGCGTCGGCTGGCATCGTCCAATCCCGGACGGCGTTCGGCCGTCCGCCATGCATCATAACGAATCCCGCCGCGCGGGGCGGGGATCGGGGGTGTGCCCCGCCAACTGGTACAATAGCCGCTGTGACGCCCATCATTTCCGTATCCAATCTTGCCAAGACCTATGCCTCCGGGGTCCAGGCGCTGAAGACCACCAACCTGGAAATCCGCCGCGGCGAGATCTTTGCGCTGCTCGGTCCCAACGGCGCCGGCAAGACCACCCTGATCAGCATCATCTGCGGGCTGGTGAACGCCAGCGTCGGCACGGTCACGGTGGACGGTTTCGATATTCGCGCCGACTACCGCAAGGTACGTTCGCTGATCGGACTGGTGCCGCAGGAATTGACCGCGGACGCTTTCGAGACGGTATGGAACACGGTCTGCTTCAGCCGCGGGTTGTTCGGGCGGCCACCCAACCCGGTCCACATCGAGAAGGTGCTGCGCGACCTGTCGTTGTGGGAAAAAAAGGACAGCCGCATCATGACGCTGTCGGGAGGCATGAAGCGCCGGCTCTTGATCGCCAAGGCGCTGTCGCACGAACCGACAGTACTATTTCTCGACGAGCCGACGGCGGGTGTCGACGTCGAGCTGCGTCGCGACATGTGGGAGGTGGTTCGAGGGCTGCGTGCCGCCGGCGTGACCATCATCCTGACGACGCACTACATCGAAGAGGCCGAGGAGATGGCCGACCGCATCGGCATCATCGCCAAAGGCGAAGTGATCCTCGTCGACGACAAGCAAGAGCTGATGCGCAAGCTCGGCAGGAAGCAACTGGTGTTGCACCTGCATGAAAAGCTGGCGGAGGTCCCGGCCGGCCTGGCCGAGTACGGCCTGGAACTGGCGGCGGAGGGCAGGGAGCTGGTTTACACCTATGACACCCAGGCCGGGCGTACCGGCATCACCGCGCTGCTGCGCGACATGAGCGCGGCGGGCATCGTCTATCACGACCTCAGCACCACGCAGAGTTCGCTGGAAGACATCTTTGTCGACCTGGTGAGGAAATCGAAATGAACGTCTGGGCGGTGCGGGCAATCTATGGATTCGAAATGTCACGTGCCTGGCGCACCCTGATGCAGACCATCGTGTCGCCGGTGATCTCCACGTCGCTTTATTTCGTCGTCTTCGGCAGCGCCATCGGCACGCGCATCGCCCAAGTCGACGGCGTGAGCTACGGCGCCTTCATCGTGCCGGGACTCTTGATGCTGTCGCTGCTGACCTTGAGCGTGTCCAATGCGTCTTTCGGGATATATTTTCCGCGCTTCGCCGGCACGATTTACGAGGTGCTGTCGGCGCCCATTTCGCCCATGGAAATCGTGCTGGGCTATGTCGGCGCCGCCGCCACCAAGTCCATCATCGTCGGCCTGATCATCCTGGCGACGGCGGCTCTGTTCGTGCCGCTGCACATCGCACATCCCGGCTGGATGCTGGCCTACCTCGTGCTGACCTCGGTGACTTTCAGCCTGTTCGGTTTCATCATCGGGATTTGGGCCGACGGCTTCGAAAAGTTGCAGATCATCCCGCTGCTGGTGATCACGCCCCTGACCTTCCTCGGCGGAACGTTCTACTCGATCAAGATGCTGCCGCCGTTCTGGCAGACAGTGACCATGTTCAATCCGGTGGTATACCTGATCAGCGGTTTCCGCTGGAGCTTCTACGAGATCGCCGACGTCGGC
>CAYVOU010000086.1:0-6712 GCA_964453295.1 uncultured Gammaproteobacteria bacterium | reverse complement strand
CAGCGCGGTACGGGCACGCGTTGCAGGATCTCGCCGACCAGCGCCGTTGCGCTGGTCCCCGCAAAGCGGGCTTCGGCGTTGACCACCAGCCGATGTGCCAGCACCGCTTCGGCCAGCGATTGGACATGGTCGGGGGTGACGAAGGGCAAGTGATCGACCAGCGCCAGGGCCTGGGCGCATTTCATCAGCGTCAGCGAGGCGCGGGGGCTGGCGCCCATCTGCACGCCGGGCAGTTCCCGGCTGGCGGCGACCAGGTCGACGATGTAGCGCTTGATTTCGTCGCTGACGCGGATCCGGCTGACTTCCGTGCGTACCGCCATCATGTCGGCCATCGTGGCCACCGGATCGAGCCGAGCCACCGGCTCGCCTTCGCTGTGGCTGGTGAGTATGCCGACTTCCTCATCTGCCGTGACGTACCCCAGCGACAGGCGCATCGCGAAGCGATCCATCTGCGCTTCCGGCAGAGGATAGGTGCCGTGAAATTCAATCGGATTCTGGGTCGCGATCACGAAGAACAACGAGTCGAGTCGATGCGTCGTGCCCTCGAGGCTCACCTGCGATTCGGCCATGGCTTCGAGCAGAGCGGCCTGCGTGCGCGGCGAAGCGCGGTTGATCTCGTCAGCGAGAAGGATGGTGGTGAACACCGGGCCCTTGTGCAGGCGAAAGCTCTGGGTGCGCGGATCGAATATCGAGACGCCAAGTATGTCCGAGGGAAGCAGGTCCGGCGTGAACTGGACCCTCTGGAAGTCGGCGGCGATCGATCGCGCCAGGGCTTTGGCCAAGGTGGTCTTGCCGGTGCCGGGAAAATCCTCGAGCAGGACATGGCCGCCGGCGGCGAAGGCGGCGACCAGCTTGCGCACCGTCGGCTGCTGCCCGGTGATCACGCCGCCGACGTTGCCGGCGATCGCTGCCAGCACTTCGTGGACGGAGGCGGGCGGCGCCTCGTCCCGGTAATTCGCCGTCTCTTCGTTCATGTCGTCTTCACCGAACGCCTTCGCCCGCGCGGGCACCAAGCGGTTATCATGGACCGGCCGTGGCAGGATGTCAGCTGCCAGTGTCATGAACCCGCGCACCACCGTCAAGGGAGAAGGTGATGTTCAAGAAACAAATCGATACCAGCCAGTTTATTCACGATTTGCTTGCTTCGCGCTGGAGCGGTCGCGCCTACGATCCTGATCGGGTGGTAAGCCGGGTGCAACTGCTGGCGCTGCTGGAAGCGGCGCGCTGGGCGCCGTCCTGCTTCGGCGATCAACCGTGGCGCCTGACCGTGTGGGACCGTATCAAGGATCCGGCCAACTGGGAACGCGCTTTTGCGACCCTGGCGGAAGGCAACCAGGGTTGGGCACGGAACGCGCCGATATTGTTGCTGGCATCGGCCGACAGCGTGCTGACCGCCAACGGCAAGCCCAACCGCTGGGGTCACTATGACACCGGCGCTGCGATGATGGGCTTATGCATACAGGCGACCTCGATGGGATTGATGGTGCACCAGATGGGCGGCTTCGATACGGATCGCATTCGTGCCGAGTTCGCCATTCCCGATCGTTTTACGCCCATGGCGATGGCGACCGTCGGCTATCAGTTGCCGGAAGAGGCGGTGCCGCAAGACATGAAGGAACGCGAGTTCGCACCAAGGCGGCGGCGGCCGCTGGGAGAAAACTTCTTCGAAGCGGGTTGGGGAATTCCCTTCAAGACCCTCTAGCGCAGCTTCGGCGGCGAACCGCCGGCCGACGCGTCTATCGACGGTGCTAGTCGTCCTGGCGGCGGGTGAAGCGGACGATTTGACGGCGATCGCGTTTGCTGGGACGGCCCCTCAAGGTCGGCTGTGAAGCGGCCGCGGCTTTCAGATTGGCGGCCAGCGCCGCCCGCTTCGCGATACTTTCGGGCGTTTCCCGGTACAGCGTTGCAGCCACCTCGGCGGGGCCGCGGAACCGGGCGGTGCCCTGCACGATGACCGTATGCTCGAAGGGCGGCTTGCGCACCCGCAGTTCGTCGCCGATCTGCACGGCGCGCGAAGGCTTGGCCTTGTTGCCGTTGACGTCGACCTTGCCGCCCTTGATGGCCTCGGTGGCAAGCGAGCGGGTCTTGTAGAACCGCGCCACCCACAGCCACTTGTCGAGCCGAAGTTCGTCCTGATCCTGATTGTGTATGTCGCGTGCCGCCATCGCCGTGTGCCGGGTTGATGATGCTATGATAACTTCACGATACCCATAAGCGAATGAATCCATGGTTGCCGCGTCCTCCGCAGACAATACCCGCCCGTTCAAACCGCTGGGATTCGCCGTCCTGACGATCTCCGACACGCGTGGCGAAGACCAGGACAAATCAGGTCACCTGCTGGTGCAGCGCCTGCAGGAAGCCGGACACAGGCTCGTCGACAAACGCATCGTGCGTGACGACAAGTACGCCATTCGCGCCGCGTTGTCGCAATGGATTGCGGACGAGCAGGTGAATGCCGTGCTCACCACCGGCGGCACCGGCGTGACCGGTCGTGACGGTACGCCGGAAGCGGTGCGGCCGCTGCTGGACAAGGAGATCGAAGGCTTCGGCGAAATGTTCCGCAGCCTCTCCTACGAGCAGATCAAGACATCGACTCTGCAGTCGCGGGCGCTCGCCGGCGTCGCCAATGCCACGTTCGTGTTCTGCCTGCCGGGTTCGTCCGGCGCCTGTGCCACCGGTTGGGATCGGCTGATCCGCGATCAGCTGGACTACCGCACCCGCCCGTGCAATCTGGTGGAACTGATGCCGCGCCTGCTGGAAAAGTAGTGGCGTTCCCGTATCGCGGGCTGACGCCGCCCGCCGGCAGTCATCACAGGAACAGCCACAGGTAAACCAGCCCCGTGGCAAGGACCAGGAAGGGCACGGAATAGGCGTGGAACACCAGCCATGCGCGGCGCTCGTGGCTCATGCGCATGGCGATCAGGTTGGCAAGCGATCCCAGGTCCAGCCCGAAACCACCGGTGTTGACGGCATAGGCGATCGTCCGCCAGTCCTTATCAATATCGCATTGCGTCCACGAACTGCGGGAATTGTTACTTAAGCCGGTTCTGCAGATTGCCGACGGGCACCAGTATCAAGCCTGCGTTCACCGCCAGCGCTTCGACGAAAATGAGCCGGGTGATGGACAGGACGGCGCAGCGGCATGTCAACCTTATCCTGCTTCGCGATTGCGCGGAACCGCCATGTACGCCGCGGGTTCGCACCCTTCCGTCGGCATGAGGCGCGCGGCGGGGTTCCCGGCGACCGTCGCCAACAGGGGCCTGACATCATTGTGGAAGCTGATGCCGGCGCGAAGCATCCGTGCGACCGGGCATTGCCTTGCCGCGAGCATCAGGCGCCGGCGCTCGAGATCGGTAATCGGGTCATCGATATCTATCCGCGCTTCGAATTGCGGGTCGCCATGCGCAGGCTGTGCCAGTGACACGTTCGCCGATACTCCGGTGACGGCAATGCGGTGGCGATCCGCATACATTCTGATCGCCATGTTAATACTCGTGGCCAGCGCCGCTTCGAGCAGTTCATGCGGTTGGAAGCCGTAGGCGCCGCCCGTGCCGGGGCCGCTGTCCGCCACGCAGATGTCGCTGCCGTTGGTGAAGCAGGTCTGGTAGGGCGAGGGTTCGCTGCGGGATTTGATCATGGGATTTCACTTTCGGATATGAGGTTCAGGTTGCGCGCTCGTGGACCGGCAATTCGAGGATTGCCTCCAGGCCGCCTTCAGGGTGATTACGCAAATGCAGGCTGCCGCCGTGCTTGTCGGCAATGATGCGGGCGATGGTCAGGCCCAGGCCGGTGCCGCCGGTCTCGCGGGAACGCGAGCTTTCCAGGCGGTGAAACGGCGCGAAAACGGCTTCGATCTGATCGGCGGGAATGCCCGGGCCATCGTCACGGATGCGGACGACGACCTTGTCCGCTGCCCGCTGCGCCGACATGCGGGCGTGGCCGCCATACTTCACGGCATTGTCGACGAGATTGGACAGGCAGCGGCGCAGGGCCATCGGCTGTGCCGGTATCGAGGTGCCGCAGCGGCCATTGACGCGCACGTCCTGGCCGGTATCGGTACTGTCGGCGCAAATGCTGTCGAGCAGCGAGTCGAGATCGACGGCCTGCATCGCCTCGGCGCTGTCGATGCTGCGCGCGAGATCCAGTCCCTCGCGGATCATGTCGTGCATCGCGCTCAGATCGGCAACCAGCTTGGCGCGCAGTGCTTCGTCTTCAACCTTCTCCAGGCGCAGCCGCAACCGGGTCAGTGGTGTCTGCAGGTCGTGCGTGATTGCCGCCAGCATCTGGGTACGCTCGCGGATGTGGTGGCGTATCCGCGCCTGCATCAGGTTAAACGCCGCCGCCGCGCGCCGTACTTCCGTGGGGCCGCCGGTAGCCAGCGGCGCGCGATCGATATCGTGGCCGAGCGCGGTGGCGGCGTGCGCCAGTTTGCGAAGTGGGCGCGTCGACATGCGCGCCACGACGTAGGCCAGTATGGCGACGCAGGCGGCAAAAACCAGCAAATAGTCGCGCGGCAGCCAGGGCGGCGCCTTGAACGGGCGCGGGTTCTCGGCGCTCAAGGTCAGCCGCAACGGCGTGCCGTCTTCCAGTTTCAGGTAAACCGCCTCGCAATGCCGTTCGTGATGGCGCCGCAGGCGCGGTCGCCGATTGGGCGGTGGCGCCGGCCCGCCGGGATGTTCTTGACCGGACACGTCGTCCGGATCGTCGGGCGGCGGTGGCCGATCGTGCCGACGCCAGCGCGGTGCCAGGCAACTGGCGAGATTGACGTCATAGGCGGCCACGCCGCGGTCGTCGCCGATGCGTTCACGCAGGGCGGCCGTGAGCCTGTTGTTGCTGATACCTTCGGGCGCCGCCTTCCAGTTGGGATTAGCGATGATGCCAAGGCCGCGGGCGGCGCTGACGATGCGATCGCGCGCGTCCGGTGGCACGGAATCCAGCAGCGATACTACCTGCGCAACGCGTTCGACGACATGAAAGTTATGCACCTGCGTCAGCATGTTCTCCCGATCACGCTGGGCAAGGAACAGCGTGAACAGAACGGACAGGACGATGCCGCCGATCAACACGAGAAAGACGCGTCCCACCATGGAGTTGAGGAACTGTGGCATGGCTATTGATCGATGCTTACCGGCACCGTGAGCAGATAACCCTCGTTGCGAACGGTCTTGATGATTTGCGGTGACTTGGCGTCCTCGCCGAGTTTCTGCCGCAGCCGGCTGACCTGGAGGTCGACTGATCGATCGAAAGGATCGGCATCGCGCCCCTGTGTGAGGTTGAGCAGCTGGTCCCGGTTCATCACGCGGTTGGGATGATCCAGGAAGGTCTTGAGCAGGCGGAATTCGGCGCCGGAGAGGGCGACGACGACGCCCCTGGCGTTGACCAGGTGACGGGCGGTCAGATCCAGTGTCCAGCCGGCGAAACGCATCGCCCTGGCCGCCGGCGGTTCCATGTTGGGTGGCAGGGCCTGGGTGCGGCGCAGGACGCTGCGGATGCGCGCCAGCAGCTCGCGCGGCTCGAACGGCTTGGTCAGGTAGTCGTCGGCGCCCATTTCCAGGCCCAGGATCCGATCCAACGCCGCGCTGCGCGCGGTCAGCATGACGACCGGCATGCTGGACTGGGCGCGCAGATCCCGGCACAGGGTCAGTCCGTCTTCGCCGGGCAGGGTGAGGTCGAGCACAATCAGGTCGACGTGCGAGGACTCCAGCAGCTTGCGCATCGCCGTCCCGTCGGCCGCGGCCAGCGTGCGAAAGCCGTTGGCATCGAGATAGTCGGCCAGCAGAGAACGGATTTCCCGGTCGTCGTCGACGATTAGTATCCGTGGGTGGTTTTCCATGGCGTGATTATGTCCCGGGTGTCCGGCCGGCGGCTCGACGGAATTGTAGCGGCCGGTAGCCGCCACATAAACCGATACATTCCGATACAAAGCGGCTGCCGTGAGACACAAAACGATACAAATCCAGCGACGCGGGACACATCACCGACACATCCAACCCGTCAAATGTGCCCTGTGCGATATGGGGACGGTGCGTTACCAGGAAACTTGGTGCCGTCGTCCGAACCGCCGGGGCGCGTCATGCGCGCGGCGGCAACCTGCGCGGCAATGCGACCCGCGGCGGCAAAGGCCACGGGATCTTGATTGTCGTCAAACCACAGACTGAAGGAAGGTGCATGATGAAAAAATTGACGAAAGCGATGTTGATTGGACTGATTACGGCCGGCATTGGTGCCGGGACCTATTCCGCCTACGCGGACGATGCCCATTGCCAGGATCGCGGCATGCGGCACGAGATGGGCGCGCGCGGCGATTGGGGACGGGACGCGATGGCGAAGCGGCAGGTGAAGCTGCATGACGCTCTCAAGCTGAGCCCGGAACAGGAAACGGCGTGGAACACCTTCGTCGAGAAGATGAAGCCCACCGGTCCTATGGGAAAGCCGGACCGCTCGCAGCTCGCCAAGCAGACCGCGCCGGAACGCATGGAAGCGATGTTGACTTTCATGAAGGCTCGCCAGAGCCGGATGGAGGAACGTCTGCAGGCTGTCAAGGATTTCTATGCGCAATTGCGGCCTGATCAGCAACAGGTGTTCGATCAGGAATTCATGTCCCGGCACCACCGCCATCGCCGCCGGTCTAACGGGTAATCTGCGCGACAATGCATGTTCAAGTGCGTAGTGCCGCGGCCGGCCGGGATGCCTGAACGGTGCCCGGCCGGCA
>CAYVOU010000085.1:0-6712 GCA_964453295.1 uncultured Gammaproteobacteria bacterium | reverse complement strand
CTTGATCCTCAAGGCCATCGAAGACCACGGCGGCATCGCCAAGGCGGCGAGGCAGCTCGGCATCAACCGAACCACCATCTACCGCCGTCTCAAGCAGCGCAGCCGATGCTGATCCGGTGGCGCCGCGATCCGGGTTCGCCGGGCCGCGGCGCCACAATGTCGCTTCAGTGGTGACCATCGATCAGGCATGGCCGGCCAGCAATCGCGCCACGCCGATGTTGATGCCGTAGCCACCGACGACCAGGAAAAGAAACAGCACGGTCGCCAGCATCAGGGGCTTCAAACCCGCCTGCCTGATGGCACCGGCGTGGGTGCGCAGGCCGAGCGCGGCCATGGCCATCGACAACAGCACCGTGTCGACCTTGATCAATGCCCCGGTCAGCGCGGTCGGCAGCAGGTGCGTGGAATTCACGGCACTGGCGACGATGAACATCACCGCGAACCACGGGATCGTAATCCGTCTGGCCGCGGATCCGGCATCGGCGTTGCCCGTATCCCGGCTGCCCGACAGGATCAGCAGGAACGGCGCCAGCATCATCACCCGCATCATCTTCTCGATCACCGCAGTCGCCGCGGCGCTGTCGCTGACCGCCTTGCCCGCCGCGACCACCTGCGCCACCTCGTGGATGGTCGAGCCCGCGTAGACCCCGTAGGCATCCGGCGCGAGTCCGAGGTGCGGATACAACAGCGGGTAGACGAACATGCTCAGGGTCCCGAACACCACCACGGTTGCCACCGCCACGGACACCTTGTGCGCCTGGCCGCGCACCACCGGCTCGGTGGCCATCACCGCGGCGGCACCGCAGATGGCGCTGCCCGCGCCGATCAGCATCGCGGTGTCGCGATCCAGACGGAACAGCCGGGTCCCCACCAGCACCGCCAGGGTGAACGTCATGCCCACCATCAGCACGTCGACCGTCACGCCCGTCCAGCCGACGTGGGCAATCTGCTGAAAGGTGATGCGCAACCCGTAGAGGACGACGCCGGCGCGCAACAGCGTGTTCCTGGAAAAATCGACGCCGCTGGCGGTATGCCGGGCGATAGCCGGGAAGAAGGTGTTGCCGGCAATCATGCCCAGGACAATGGCGAGGGTCAGCGCGCTCAAACCGAGGTGGCGTGCCCAGGGAGTCTGCGCGGCCACAACGCCGCATGCCGATAGCGCGCCCACCAGCAGGCAGCCCAGCCACCATGCCGGGTCGTGCAGACGCAAATATGATGTCATCCTTCTGGCGATCGTGGTCATCTCCGGTCTCCTCAATGCAAGTTGCCCTGTGCGAAAAGCACTTTCGCGATGGCACCAGACTAGAGATCGGCCTAATATAAGTCGAATACATATATTTATTATTTCAATAAGGATTTGTTATGGCTTTAAACTTGCACCTGCTGCGAATATTTTTTGCCGTGGCGGAACAGCGCAGTTTCTCCCGCGCGGCCGAAACCCTGTTCATCAGCCAGCCGGCGGTATCCCGGGCGGTCCGGGAACTGGAACACCAGGTCGATCTCACCCTGATCGAACGTGGGGGCGGCGGCACCAAGGGCCGGCGAGGGATACGGCTGACCGAAAGCGGCCAGGCGCTGTACGAACATGCGCGCGCGATCTTCGCCATGGAACGGGCGGCGACCGAGGACATACGTGCCAGGGTGGGCCTCAAGCGCGGCACCCTCGCGATCGGCGCCAGCACGACGGTTGCCGGCTACTGGCTGCCCGCCTACGTCGCCCGCTTTGTACGCGAATTTCCCGCGATACGTCCACAGGTCGTGGTGGGTAACACGCAGACGATCACCGCGGCGCTGATCGACTGCCGCATCGATTTCGGGCTCGTCGAAGGCCCGGTGGACGACAACAGAATCAGCTCCGAGAGATGGCGCAACGAAGCGCTGTTGCTGGTGGCCGCCACGCAATCCCCGCTGGCCCGCCGCCGGCGCATCAACGCCGCCGAACTCAGCGTACAACCGTGGCTGATGCGGGAGGTGGGATCCGGAACGCGGGAGGTGGCAACGCGCTTGCTGCTGTCGCTCGGCGTCGAGCCGACTCAGACGATCGAACTCGGCAGCAACGAGGGTATCGCGCGAGCAGTGGCAAGCGGTTCAGGCATCGCGGTTCTCCCCGCCATCGTGGTGCAGGACCTGATTGAACTCGGCCGCATCAAGATGCTGCGCGGCGCCCACGTCGCGCCCATGTCCCGCGTGCTCTACCGGCTCGAGTTGAAAGGGCGTCCACTATCGCCTTCCGCCGCGGCCTTTTCGACCATGCTTGCGGCGCCGCCCGCCGGGCACTAAAGGCGTCGATACCTCAGGCAGAAACGCCCGTCGGCGGCGCCAGGCAATTAGCCAACGTCCAGACCGGCGTCTCGGGCTGCCAGTGCACCCACCGCCGACCAGTCCAACTTGTCGCCGCCATGGGCCAGCAATGTCAGGAACCGGTCACGCAACAGGCTGGCCAGGGGCAGCGGCACGCTCAAGGCCTCCGCTGCCGCCAGGGTAAGCCTTATGTCCTTCTGCCCCAGCGGTGCTGCGAAGCCGGCCGGCTCGAACCGGCCCTCGGCAATCAACCCGCCGTAGGTCTTATAGACCGGCGCATTGAACAGCGTCGACGTCAACAATTCGAGATATTGCCCTTTGTCGATACCCCCCTTGGCGACCAACGCCATCGCTTCACCCAGCGACTCGATCACCGAGGCAATCAGGAAATTGCCACTGAGCTTGACGAGATTGGCGGCTTTCGGCTCGGAAGAGACCACGAAAGTGCGCTGTCCCATCGCGTCGAACAGAGGCGCCGCGTTTTCCAGCGCTGCGGCGTCTCCGGCAGCAACGATGAATAGCTTCGCCGCTGCTGCCGCATCCGGCCGCCCGAACACCGGTGCGGAAACGAACTGCTGGCCGGCACCGGCGTGCCCGGCCGTCAACCGTTCGGACAGGGCGACGCTGATCGTGCTCGCGGAAACGTGCATGGCTCCCCGCGGCAGTGTCGCCAGGATGCCGCCGTCCCCGAACACGACGTCCGTCACGGCCTCGTCATTTGCCAGCATGGTGATGACCGCATCGCCCCGGCAGGCGTCCTCGACCCGGGTTGCAAGCCTGGCGCCCTGCGCCGCCAACGCTTCGGCCTTCGCCGCGGTCCGGTTGTAGACGGTAACTTCATGCCCGGCCTTCAACAGGTTGGCAGCCATGCCCGTGCCCATTTGTCCTAGTCCGATGAATCCGACTTTCATAGCGAGACTCCTTAGGTTTAGGGCGCACGCGGCCCTATCTGGGATTGGATTGTTAATTGCGGCAGTTTAGCGGCTCACGCGCGGTTTGACGCATGGTAAACAAGGAAGGGTTGACGAGCCGCCCTGCTCGAATTGACCGTCGGCAGGGGGGCCGTCATGCGCAAGACGTCCGGACATTGCAACAACGCGCCTTGCGATTGCGCCTACGGCAATATTGGACGACAGGCTTCGACCAGACCTTGGGCAGAGGGTAAAGACGGCGAAAAAGAAAACCCGGCGGCTTACGGCCGCCGGGCTGCTTCCGAGAACAGAACGTCTTCTTAAATACCCAGATCGGACTTCCAGTACTGCTCGATCTGATGCACCGTCTTCGGCGGCAGGGGTACGTAGTCGAGCTTCTTCGACTCGTTTGCGGCAACCTTGCTGGTCAGGAACCAGTCGACGAAGTGAAGTACCTTCTGGTTGCGGGACTTGTCGTAGTCCTTACGCATGAGCATGTAGGTGCCGGCGGTGATAGGCCAGCTGTCCTTGCCCGGCTGATCCGTGAGGATGAGGTAGAAGTCCTTGACCTTGCCGAAGTCGGCGCCCTTGGCCGCGGCCTGGAAAGTGCTCATGTCCGGACGTACGGTGATTCCGTCGTGATTGACCATCTTGCACCAGACCAGCTTGTTCTGCATCGCGTAGGCATACTCGACGTAACCGATGGCGCCGTCGATGCGCTGCACGTAAGCCGCCACACCGGCATTGCCCTTGCCGCCCACACCGGCCGGCCAGGCCACCGAAGTATCCGCACCCACCTTGTCTTTCCAGGTCGGGCTGACCTTGGACAGATAGTTGGCGAAGTTGAAGGTCGTGCCGGAACCGTCGGACCGATGCACCACGGTGATCAGCTTGTCCGGAAATTTCACGCCCTTGTTAAGACGCTGCAGGGCCGGGTCGTTCCATTTCTTGATCTTGCCCAAGTAGATGTCGGCCAGGGTCTTGCCGTCGAGCCTGATTTCTCCGGAGTGGATACCGGCAAGGTGGACGACGGGAACGATGGCGATGATGACGCCCGGGAATTGGGCCAGGCCTAACTTTTTCAGTTCTTCGGGCTTGAGCGGTTTGTCGCTGTTTGCGAAGTCGACCGTCTTGGCCTTGATCTGCGCGATGCCGCCACCCGAACCGATGGCCTGATAATTCACCGCGACCTTCTTCTCGCCTTCGTAGCTGGCCGCCCACTTGGAAAGCACAGGGTAGATGGCCGTGCCGCCGGCGCCGTTGAGCGTTTCAACCGCCAGGGCCGTGCCCGGCATCGTGGCAGCACCAATAAGCACCGCTGCCATCGCCGGAACCAGCATTCTTTTGAACAAATTCATTCTTTACTCCTCCAATGCGTTAACGGGTGATGGCGCGATTGTGTGACCGACTTATTACAGGGATGTGACATTTTTATTTCGATATGTCACGCAAACGGTGGTGGCGAAAAAAAGGAACGAAATCCGCCGTGGCTGCAGCGGCACGGCGTCGCTGTCTTTCAGGAATTCACGCTCGGGAATGGTTGGTGCAGACCGGAGAACGGTCCGGCCGAATCATAAGTAAACTGCGGCTTGCCATCGACGCAAAAGCTTGCGTGACCGGATACATCACCGCTTCGGCACATCATGCGGCCGGTAGTCTTATCAACCCGCGGCAGACTCCGTTTGTGGATCGGCAGGCATGAGATGGATCCCGTCTGCAAGCAGCGAGACCGAAACGTCCGCCCCGACCGCCAGTGCGTTGCGACGGGCCGCGTGACTGGAGACGCTGAAGGCCAGCGGGGCGTCGGTGACGCCTTCGATCACCATCGTCACCAGCGTCGTCTCTCCCATCGCGACCAGTTCGCTGACATGGCCGCGCACCAGATTCTCGCGTTCGCCGCGCGAACTGCGATCGCGCCGATGCATGACAACGTGCGAAGGCGGGATCAGCCAGGTCACGACGCTACCGGCGGGAAACTGCCGTACCGGTCCGGTTTCCAGCGAATGGCCCGCCCAGCTTATCAACGTGCGGTCGAACTCATGGACCGCCACAATGCCCCGGTACAGATTGGTATGTCCCATCAGCCGGGCGATTAGCGGCGAGTCCGGCCGATTGAATACTTCCGTGGGCGGACCGTCCTGCAGGGTCTTGCCGTGATAAAGCAGTACGACGCGATCCGACAATGCCGCGGCTTCCTGCAGGTCGTGGGTAACCAGCACGATCGGAATGCTCAACTGACGGCGCAGGATGGCAAGTTCCCGCTGCAGCTTGCGCCGGGTGACCTCGTCAACGGCGGCGAAGGGCTCATCGAGCAGCAGCACTTGCGGGTCGCGCCCCAGCGCCCGCGCCAGCGCGACGCGCTGCTGCTGACCGCCGGAAAGTTGTGCCGGAAAGCGTTCCTCCAACCCGCCCAGGTGCACCATCTCCAGTAGTTCGCGGGCACGCCTGGCGCGTTGTGGCCTGGCCAGGTGTCCCATCGCAATCGTGAGGTTGTCGAGGGCGGAAAGATGCGGGAACAAAGCATAATCCTGGAACACGACGCCGACCCGCCGCTGCTGCGGCGCCACCCACCGTCGCCCGCTGCCGGCGCTGTCCATCCAGATACTGCCGTTGCAACGCACCTGGCCATGCTTCGGGCGGTACAGGCCGGCAATCGTGCGCAGCAAGGTCGTCTTGCCGCTGCCTGAAGGCCCCACCAGGGCCAGCAGTTCCCCCGCCTCGCATTCCAGCGCGGCGGCCAGCGGGATGGGACCCACCTGGTCGACTTGGAGGCGCAATCCCCCGTGCCCGAGCTGGTTCACGCCGGCGTCCATCAGCCACCCGGCAACCGACGCAGCATGCGCGGGTCGGCGGGGCGGTTCGACATGTACACCAGCAACAGCACGCTGAAACAGACCGCGACCAGAACCAGCGCATAGAAGTTCGCGGCGCCGTAGTTGAGGGCCTCAACCTCATCGTAGATGGCGATCGACGCCACCCGCGTCTGGCCCGGCACGCTGCCGCCCACCATCAACACGACGCCGAACTCCCCTACCGTGTGCGCGAAGGTCAGTACCGCCGCGGCCAGCAGCGCCGGCCGCAGATTGGGCAGCAATACACGCAGCAGCGTGCGCAACTCGGAAAGACCGAGGGTGTAGGCCGCTTCGCGCAGCGATGCGGGCAGGCTGCGAAACCCCGCCTGCAGCGGCTGCACCATGAACGGCAGGCTGAAGATGACGGAAGCCACCACCAGGCCTTCGAACATGAAGGCCAGCACGATGCCGAACATGGACTGCAGGATCCGGCCGAGGCCGCGCGCGGGCGTGAACGCCAGCAGCAGGTAAAAACCCAGCACGGATGGCGGCAATACCAGCGGCAGGCTCACCACGGCCTCGACCACCGGCCGGAAGCGGCGGGTGCTGACCGCCATCCAGTAGGCAAGCGGCACGCCGATCACGAACAGGATCGCCGTCGTGACGGCGGCCAGCTTGAAGGTCAGGATCAGTGGCTGCGGGTCGTAG
>CAYVOU010000084.1:0-6811 GCA_964453295.1 uncultured Gammaproteobacteria bacterium | reverse complement strand
GTCCATGGTCTCGCGGGAACGGATCTCGCCGAGCAGGATCACGTCCGGCGCCTGCCGCAGGGTATTCTTCAGCGCAATCTCCCAGTCGTCGGTATCCACTCCGATCTCGCGCTGGGTAACGATGCAGTTTTTGTGAGGATGCACATATTCGATCGGATCCTCGATGGTGATGATATGCCCATAGGAGTTTTCGTTGCGATGATTGATCATCGCCGCCAGCGAAGTCGACTTGCCTGAACCGGTTCCGCCCACCATGATCACAAGTCCGCGCTTGGTCAGCGCGATTTCTTTCATAACGTCCGGCAACCCCAGTTTGTCCAGTGTCGGGACCGTGGTTTCGATTACACGCAAAACCATACCGGTCGCGCCCATCTGCACGAAAGCATTGCAGCGAAATCGGCCGATCCCTGCCGGCGCAATAGCGAAATTGCACTCCTTCGTCGCCTCGAACTCCTTCAGCTGCCGGTCGTTCATGATGGCGTAGGTAAGTGCCTTGGTGTTTTCGGTGGTCAGTTTGGTCTTGGAAACGGGCGTGATCTTGCCGTCGATCTTGATCGCGGGCGGAAAATCCAAAGTGATGAACAAATCGGATCCCTTCTTGTCCACCAGAAGCTTCAGGAGATCCCGCATGTACTTGATAGCTTGTTCGCGTTCCATGGTGTTTCTCCAAACTTGACCTGTTCATCCAGCGGCGCCGCGTTCCGCCGGATTCGCCCTTCCCTCCACGCCGTGGGAGCGGGTGAACTTAGAAGGCGTCCTTGTTGGCGGCGCTGTTGCGCGCCTCCTGGCGGCTGACCACGTTTTGCTTGACGAGATCGCTAAGGTTCTGGTCCAGCGTCTGCATGCCGAAAGACTGGCCCGTCTGGATCGCCGAGTACATCTGGGCAATCTTGTTCTCGCGGATGAGGTTGCGTATGGCCGGAGTGCCGATCATGATTTCGTGGGCCGCCACCCGGCCACCGCCGTTCTTTTTCAGCAGGGTCTGCGAGATGACAGCGCGCAACGACTCGGAAAGCATGGCACGGATCATGTCCTTCTCGGCGGCGGGGAACACGTCGACGACGCGATCGATGGTCTTGGCGGCGGAGCTGGTATGCAGGGTGCCGAACACCAGATGGCCGGTTTCGGCGGCAGTCAGCGCCAGTCGGATGGTTTCCAGGTCGCGCATTTCGCCGACCAGGATGATATCGGGATCCTCGCGTAGCGCCGAACGCAACGCCTCGTTGAATCCCAGCGTGTCGCGATGGACCTCGCGCTGGTTGATCAGGCACTTCTTGCTGGTATGGACGAACTCGATCGGGTCCTCGACGGTGAGGATGTGACCGTATTCGTTTTCATTGATGTGGTTGATCATGGCCGCCAGCGTGGTCGATTTGCCGGAACCGGTCGGTCCGGTGACGAGGACCACCCCGCGGGGATATTCGGAAATGTCCTTGAAGATCTTCGGGCATTTCAGGTCTTCCAGGGTCTTGATTATCGAAGGAATGGTGCGGAATACCGCGAAGGAGCCGCGGTTCTGGTTGGCGGCGTTGACGCGGAAACGTGCCAGGTTGGGGATCTCGAAGGAGAAGTCGCACTCCAGGAACTCTTCGTAGTCCTTGCGTTGCTTGTCGTTCATGATGTCGTAGACCAGATCGTGAACCTCACGATGGTCCATCGGCGGGAGATTGATTCGCCGTACGTCGCCGTCTACGCGAATCATCGGCGGCAGACCCGCCGAGAGATGCAGGTCGGAAGCCCCGTTCTTCACGCTGAAGGCAAGCAGTTCGCCGATATCCATCCCATTCCCCCGTTTTCAGTACACTATGGCCGCTGCGCCCGTTCATCTCGGACCACGATTTTATTTAGTATACCCCACGCGTTAGCCTGAAAATATGAACCCTTTCCTGCCCAATTTTCAAGCGGTCCAGCAAAGGCTTGCCGACGCCGCCCGGCGCTACGGCCGAGCGCCCGGGGAGGTGCGGCTGATCGCCGTCAGCAAGCTGCAACCCGCCAGCGCGATCCGTACGGTGGCGGCGCTCGGGCAACGGGATTTCGGCGAGAATTACCTTCAGGAGGTGCTGGACAAGATGCCGCAGCTGGCGGACCTTGCACTGCAATGGCATTTCATCGGTCACATCCAGTCCAACAAGACCGCAGCGATTGCGACGCACTTCGACTGGGTCCATACGGTCGATCGATTGAAAATCGCGCAACGGCTCAACGATCAGCGTCCGCCCGGACTGCCGCCGTTGAATGTCTGCTTCCAGGTCAACATCAGCGGCGAAGCCAGCAAGTCGGGCGCGCCGCCGGCGGCGCTCGACGCGCTGCTGCCTGCCGTTGTCGCCATGCCGCAACTGAAGCTGCGCGGCCTCATGGCCCTGCCGGCGCCGGCCACCGATTTGGTCCCACAGCGGGCCGCATTCCGGCAGCTCGCCACCTTGCGCGACCGATACCGGGATCGTTACGGGCTGGACACATTGTCCATGGGAACCAGCGGTGACTACGAAGCCGCCATCGCCGAGGGCGCGACGCTGGTTCGCATTGGCACCGCCATATTCGGACCGCGTCCCGCAAGAGCGCCTTGAGACGCTATATACAGCGGCGATTCGGCCTGAGAGAATTCAAAGCCATGAACAGCGACACGATAGCGTTTATCGGCTGCGGCAATATGGGCCGCTGCCTGATCAAGGGTCTGGTTGCGGACGGCTATCCGCCGGAAAAGATCCGGGCCTCCGATCCGTCGGCGGCACAGCGGGAACGGCTCAGGGCGGACTTGCCAATCGCCGTGTGCGACGACAATGCCATGGCGGTCGGCGGTGCGGATGTCGTGGTATTGGCCGTCAAACCGCAGCAAATGCGGGCCGTGGCCGAGGCCCTGGCTCCGTCGCTGGTCGAAGATCCTCTCGTGCTGTCCATTGCCGCCGGGATCCGCACCGTCGATCTGAGCCGCTGGCTTGGCAAACCGGCCGTCGTCCGGGCCATGCCGAATACGCCGGCCCTGCTGCAATGTGGCGCCACCGGGTTGTTTGCCGCCCCCGGCGTTCGCGAGGGCCAGCGCGAAACCGCGGAGGCCATCCTGCGCGCCGCGGGATTGACCGTATGGGTCGAAGATGAAGCGCTGCTCGACGCGGTGACCGCTGTTTCCGGCAGCGGGCCGGCCTATTTCTTCCTGGTGATGGAATTGATCGAGAACGCCGGAACCCGGCTGGGACTGGACCGGGAACAGTCCCGGATTTTGACCCTGCAGACCGCGCTTGGCGCGGCGCGCATGGCAATGGAAAGCGGCGTCGACCCGGCCGCGCTGCGCGCGCAGGTCACGTCGCCCGGCGGCACGACTGAACGTGCCTTGTCGGTCATGGGAGAAAGCAACCTGGCGGGAATATTCGACGCGGCGCTGGAAGCCGCCAAAGAACGCGCGGCTGAGATGGCGCGGGAATTCGGAGCGGACTGATGGGCGGCGGCTACCTTTCCAATGCGGTGAGTTATCTCATCAACGTCATATTCGGCCTCTACATCGGCGCGGTCATGGTGCGCTTCCTGCTGCAGCTGGTGCGGGCCGACTTCTACTACAATCCTCTGGCCAAGGCGCTGGTGACGATTACCAATCCGGCCTTGCGTCCGTTGCGGCGGCTGATCCCGGGATTCCAGGGCATAGACTGGGCGGCGGTGGTGCTGATGCTGTTCGTGCAGATGGCCGAGACCACCATCATCGTGCTGATGATTGGGCACGTCCCGGTGTTTCAGGGGCTTGTTGTCGTTGCCATTGCCGAATTGCTGTCAATCGCGATCTACATCTATCAGTTCGCCATCCTGATCCAGGTCGTTCTCAGCTGGATCGCGCCCGACCAATACAATCCCATCACTGAAGTCGTCGATGCCCTGGCCGAACCGCTGCTGCGGCCCGCGCGTCAGATGATCCCGCCGCTGGGCGGACTGGATTTTTCGCCGTTCGCGGCGCTCATTCTGTTGCAGCTGACCTCCATGCTGGTCGTCGCGCCATTGCGCGATTTTGGCTATCGCCTGCTGTGAGCGGCCCTTGCGGCTGGCACGTCTGGCGCGAGCAGCGCCTTGAACTGAACCTGCACGTCCAGCCTCGCGCCAAGCGCACCGAGGTCGTCGGGCTGCATGGCGACCGGCTCAAGGTGCGCCTGGCCGCGCCGCCCGTGGACGGCGCGGCCAACTCGGCACTATGCGCGTTTATGGCCGCGGCATTCAGCGTCACCCGATCGAAAGTCAGCCTGCTCAGCGGTGCGTCCGGGCGCGAAAAGCGTGTTGCCATCGAGATGCCGGCCTCGCTGCCCGAATGGTTTACGCGCTGGGGCGGGACCACGGAACCCTGAGCGCGCAAGCGTTACGCTCAAACTGCAGGCACGTCGTAATCAATAGTCAACGGAGCGTGATCGGAGAAGCGCTCGGCCTTGTAGATTTCCGCTCGGCGGACGGCGTTCTTAAGCGACGGGGAGCAGATCTGGTAGTCGATCCGCCATCCCACGTTCTTTGCCCAGGCCTGACCGCGATTCGACCACCAAGTGTACTGGTCGGCTTCCTGGTTGACGACACGGAATGCATCGATAAACCCCACCTCATCGAATAGCTCGTCCAGCCAGGCGCGCTCCTCAGGCAGGAATCCCGAGTTCTTCTGATTGGCACGCCAGTTCCTGAGATCGATCGGCTTGTGGGCAATGTTCCAGTCGCCGCATAGAATGTAGCGCCGCCCATCGGTGAGCTTTTCCTTAAGCACGGGCATGAAACGGGCCATGAAATCGAATTTCGCCGCCTGCCGTGCTTCGCTGGAGGAGCCGGAGGGAAGATAGATCGATACCACGCTGAGATCGCCGTAGCGCGCTTCGACGTAGCGGCCTTCCCGGTCGAAATCGTCCCAGCCCAGTCCGTGGATGACGTCGTCGGGCCTGATACGGCTGTACAGCGCCACGCCGGAATAACCTTTTTTTTCGGCATCGTGGAAGTAGCCATGGTAGCCCGGCGGCGCCAGCATGTGCGCCTGCAACTGATCCTGTTGCGCTTTGGTTTCCTGCAAACACACGACATCCGCCCCTTGCGCAGCCAGCCAGGGAAAGAGCCCCTTGCGATCCGCGGCCCGTATACCATTGACGTTGATGGTGATGACCCGCACCGTTCCCCCCTTTAAGATACGCGTTCTATCAAGCAGCCGGTTCCAGACATGCAAGCTTACCAGAGAGAGTTTATTGACTTCGCACTGCAGCACCAGGTGCTGCGTTTCGGTAGTTTCACCCTGAAGTCCGGGCGCCAGAGTCCGTATTTCTTCAATGCCGGCCTGTTCAACACCGGCGGCGCCCTGGCAAGGCTGGGCAGCTACTACGCCAGCGCCGTCGTTGATGCGGATCCCGCCTTCGACATGCTGTTCGGGCCGGCCTACAAGGGGATCGCGCTGGCGAGCACCACCGCCATCGCCCTGGCCACCGGGCACGGACGCGATCTGCCTTACTGCTTCAACCGCAAGGAGATCAAGGACCACGGCGAGGGCGGGCGCACCCTCGGAGCCCCCCTGCAGGGGCGCGTGCTGATTGTCGACGACGTGATATCGGCCGGCACCTCGGTCAATGAATCGGTCGCCCTGATCCGAGAGGCCGGCGCCACGCCGGCCGGCGTGGTGATCGCCGTGGATCGCAAAGAGCGGGGCGGCGGTACGCTCTCCGCGGCGCAGGAGGTGCGCGAACGCCATGGCATACCCGTGTTCAGTATCATCAACCTGGACGTGCTAGTGGAGTACCTGCAGGCGCTGCCGGCCATGCAGGCCAACCTCGAGCAGGTCAGCGCATATCGTGCTGTATACGGGGTGTCATGAGTGCGGCTCGTCCCGTTTGCCTGGCGTTCAGCTACCGGTACTATACTTGCATGGTATTTATGACGAACCGGAATTGAATTACACGTCAGACCAGAAACTACGGAAATTGACCATGCATTTCGCTGAAAAATCGTTTGCAATCACGGCCGTGCTGGCCTTGCTGTCGTGCCCTGCCGCCCCCGCCCACGCCGCCATCAAGTGCTGGGTAAACAAGCAAGGCGTGCACGAATGCGGCAACGTCGTGCCGCCGGAATACTCCCAGGAGAGTCACACGACCATCAGCAACACGGGTGTGAAAACGGGCGTGACCGAGCCCGCCAAGACCCCCGAGGAGCTTGAAGCGGAGCAACGCGCGGCAAGGGAAAAAGCCGAAAAGGAGCAGCGTGAAAAGGAACAGGCCGCCAAGGATCGGGTGTTGCTAGACACCTTCAGCTCCGAGGACGACCTTATCATGACCCGCGACGGCAAGATCTCGAACATCGATTCCGAGATCAAACTCACCGAGGGGCATATCGAAAAGCTCCGCAAGAACCTCGACGAGATCATCGCCCAGGCCGCGGATATCGAGCGCCGCGGCGGCAAGCCCGGTGACAAGGTGAAATCCGACATCGAAAACGTACGGCGGCAAATCAAGGACAACGAGGCCTTCATCGAGCAGAAGCGGGCGGAACAGGACTCGGTACGCAAGAAGTTCGACGCCGATCTCGCCCGATACCGTGAGCTGAAAGGCACGACCTCCGCGAGCGACAACCCCTCGCCTTGAGCTGCCGTCAGGTCTCGAACACAGACCCGGCGACCACCGGCCAAATCTCCTGCCAGTGTGCGGTCGGCAGGTTGCGGAAGCCACTGCGAACGAACTGTGACATGCGGCCGTCGGCGATGCTCATGAGCAGGCTGGCTGCCGCCGGAACCGAAATCCGCAGTCTTGGCGTCTCGGCCACGACCGCTTCTCTCAATATCTGTCGCAACTGCGTTTCGATCCGCTCGAAAAATTGGCTGACG
>CAYVOU010000083.1:0-6844 GCA_964453295.1 uncultured Gammaproteobacteria bacterium | reverse complement strand
TCATCGCCGCTTAGCTCGCGCCAGCGCATGATTTCACTCAGCGTGCGGTGGCAGCCCACGCAGAGGCCGGCGTTCTCGTCGATGTGGCAGATCCCTACGCAGGGTGTGTCGGACGGGTCATCGGCACGGTGCGCGGATTGCAGGCTGTCCAATGTTCCCGCCTATTTCTTGAACTTGAGTGTCATGCGATCGCTCTCGCCTATGGCGAGATAGCGGGCGCGGTCCTTGTCGCCCAGGCGCAGGGTGGGCGGCAGCGTCCAGACGCCATCGGGGTAGTTCTTGAGATCGCCAGGATTGGCGTTGATGGCGGATTCACCCACCAGCTTGAAGCCGGCGGCCTTGGCCAGGTCGATGACGTGCTGCTCCGTCACGTAGCCCGTGCGGATCATGTCCGCCAGCGACGTGCCGGGATTGGCGCGATGTTCGACGACCCCGAGGATGCCGCCGTGCTTCAGTGTTCGATAGAACATCCTGAACATGTCGGGTGCAATGCCGGCCTTCATCCAGTTGTGCACGTTGCGGAAGGTAAGCACCATGTCGGCCGTGCCCGCCGGTGCCGGGGCGTCGGTTTTCGGGTGCAGGCAGGAACTCAGCTTCACCTTGCCGTAGACGGCCGGGTCCGCCTTGAGCTTGGCTTCGAAGGCGCGCTGGGTTTTGGCATAGAACGGCGGGGTATCGGGACCGACCGGCCCCCAGCCGCAGGCATAATAGGTGCCGCGATCGTGCAGCACCGGTGCAAGGACCTCGGTGTACCAGCCGCCCGCCGGCCAGATCTCGACGACGGTCATGTCGGGCTTGAGGCCGAAGAAGGTAAGCGTTTCCTTCGGATGACGGTAGCGATCGCGGGCCCGGTTGGCGGCGCTGCGATGGTCGCCTGCCAGGGCTTTGTCCAGCAGGACGTTGATCGTCGCGCCGTCGTCCGCGCGGGCGGCGGCCGAGGCCGCCAGGCCGGCGGCCAGGCATAGCATGGGTAAAAGGCGCAGGACCGAAATGATAGGAATACGCATGATGTCACTCCTCGCAATGCTGTGCATGATGACTGGCACGGGCGCGTCCCGTTCAGCCAGACGCGCCCCGGATCTGGTTGGCCGGGGCGCCAGTATGTTAGAGTCTTTGCGCGCGAATGGTTTAAAACACTAACAAGGTTCGCGGCTTGTCGGAAGTGCCGGGGAGGGCAGCGATGCCGGACGGACATTCAGAATTTGCCATCGAGCAGAGGAGAGTCGTGCATCCGTTTGTGGTGCGCGTCTGTCACTGGCTCAACGCTGTCGCCATCGCCATCATGATATTAAGCGGCTGGCGGATCTACGACGCCTCGCCAATCTTCAATTTCCAGTTTCCACACGAGTACACCCTGGGCGGCTGGCTGGGTGGCGCGCTGCAATGGCATTTCGCCGCCATGTGGCTGCTGGTCGTCAACGGCCTGGTGTACGTCATTTACGGCCTGCTTTCCGGCCATTACTTTCACGATTTCCTGCCGATCAGCCCGGGCGCGGTCCTGCGGGAATTCGCCGGCGCCTTGAGGTTTCGGCTGAGCCATCAGGTTGGCCGCTACAATGCCCTCCAGCGTACGGCCTACGTGGGCGTGATCCTGCTCGGGATCGTGCTGGTGCTGTCCGGCCTGGCGATCTGGAAACCGGTGCAGTTCCAGTTCATCACCGCGCTGATGGGCGGGTTCCAGGGCGCCCGCATCGTGCATTTCGTGGCCATGTCAGGCGTCGCCCTGTTCATCGTGATCCACGTGGCGATGGTACTGCTGGTGCCAAGCACCTTCCTGCCCATGCTCACCGGCCGCGCCCCGCGTCGCATGTTCGGCAGCCATTGATGAGGAAAGAATGAAGAAGCTCATCGATCAAAGTCTCATCAACCCGGGTTCAAAGGAAGTCAGACAGATCGAGCGGCGGGTGTTCCTCAAGCGGTCGCTGACACTGGGCGCGCTGACCCTGCTGACGGGTTGCGACATCACCGACAGCAAGAGCGTGGAACGGGCGCTGCTGGCGGTGTCGCGTTTCAACGACCGGGCGCAGGCGGCGCTGTTCAGCCCCAACCGTCTGGCCCAGACCTTCCCCAAGAGCGCCATCACCGATCCCTTCCCATTCAACGCCTACTATCCACGCAACCTTGCCCCCTATGTCGACGGCAACACCTACAAGCTGGAGCTGATGGGCCTGATCCACGACACCAAGCCCTGGACCCTGGCGGAACTTCACGCGTTGCCGCCGACTTCACAGATCACCCGCCACGTTTGCGTGGAGGGGTGGAGCGCCATCGGCCAGTGGGGCGGCGTGACCTTCCGTACCTTCCTGGAACGTATCGGCGCCGACCTGACCGCCAAGTACGTCGGCTTCCGCTGTGCCGACGATTATTATGAGAGCATCGACATGGCGACGGCTTTGCATCCGCAGACCCTGCTCACCTTCCGCTTCGGCGATGCCATTCTGCCGCGCGCCTACGGTTTCCCCATGAAGCTGCGTATTCCGACCAAGCTCGGCTACAAGAATCCCAAGCACATCACGACCATCTTCGTCACCAACACCTATCCCGGCGGCTACTGGGAGGACCAGGGATACAACTGGTTCGCAGGCCTATGAACGCCCGACTCGCCGTTGCGTTGTTCCTTTGCCTTTGCGCGATGGGCGCAAGCGCCGGCGACGATGGTGACAATCAGTCCGATCAGGCCGCGACGGCGGTCCCCATGCCGCAAAACGCGCCGATGGATACCCGCATGATGAAGAAAGGCATGACCATGGGCGACGTCGAGAAAGCGGCAAAGGCCCGCAAGAAGAAAATGGACGAGATGATGGAGGAGGAACGAAAGAAAGCGGGGATGTAGGCGCTTCTGGAAGCCCAGCGAATGCAGGGTCTCCCTTGAAACCGTGATCGAGAAGTCCCGTGCCCCGCTGCCTTCGGCGGCAAGAAAGGGCAAATTCACCTCCATCGCGCCGTGCTCTCATATCATCTGCAACACGCGGGCCGCCGCTTTGTCGAGGCGTTTTCTCGCGATGAGATCTCCACTCAAATCGATCCCCGTCTGCTGCGCGGCCTTTTCCAGCAGCCAGCGAGCCAACGCTTTGCTTTCCTCGGTCGGCTTCGCCGGGATGTGCGACAGGACTTTGTCGACGCCCTTGCGTGAAGAGGATGCCGAGTCGCTTTTGCCCGTCGGCGGGCTCATGAAGTAAATGACCCGCAGCACCAGCAGTATCAGAAACAGTCCGCCGTTTCCCATCACCCCCCGTTCAGTGGCAGCTTGCAGTGTGGCGACAGGATGGCCCGCTGGCAACATCGGCGGTCATCCCCGGAAATTTTCAAGGGGTCTGACCCCATGAAAAGGCTTTGGGAGGGCGGGGACATGAAAAATGGCGTGGTGTGTGGGTTTGCGGGGTGATGGAGCCTCGTCACCGTCGAAATGACTCTGGCACCTTGAAACTGAACAGGGGTGGCGAGCGTGCAGGATTTTCAAGGGGTCAGACCCCTTGAATGCCGGCACCTGGAAAAAGCGGATGAGCGGAACAGGTAGACGATGATGGCCGTGACGCAGGTGATGACGACCGTCCCGATCAGCATGTCGCGCGGCACGGCGGGCCGGTTCGCCAGCCGGATGGCGGCAACCTGGGCGAGGGTGGCCGGGGATGACGTGCCGAGCGCCTGCCAGAGGAAGGCAATCGCGAGCGTGATCGCGAAGAGTATGCCGGCCACGATGGTGAAGTGCACATGCAGCCAGCCGAGCTGCGTGGCGGTGAACCCAGGCGGCGCTCACCAGATGCCCGGTCACGGTGGCGCGAAAGGCGCCAGCCGCCGGCCGCGAACACGGCCACCAGCGCCGCCATCCACTCGTAGTTGGCCACCGAGATGCCGCTCTTCCAGGCCGCGCCCGGCAGGCCAATCAAAGTGGTCGAGGAGATATTGGACGCGAACAGCGACAGGCCGATAACGCCGGGCCCCAGCTCCCTGCCGGCGAGGAACAGTTCGTCCATGTCCGGCTCGCGCCGCGTCACCCGTATGCAGATCACGATGACCGCAAGGAGGTACGCGACGACGATCGCGTAGTCGATGGGGCGCAGCACGGTTACAGCCTGACTTCCATTGTCGGATAGGCGGCGCCTGGCGCCGGATCAGGCGGCCGAGCTGTCGGGCTTCGTCGCTTTGGGACTCTGGCGCACGTCTCGTATCTGCCGGATGAACTCTCTGCCCCAGTGGCCGATGTCGTTGTGCTTGACGATCTCGAACATCTCGCGCAATCGCCCTTCGGCCTCCGCCTGCTCCATGACGATGCCCTGGTAGCATTTCTGTACCAGGTCGACGCGGTCATACGGATTGGTGAGAATGGCGCCGCGCAGTTCGACGGCCACGCCGGCGAATTCGGACAATACAAGTGTGCCGTGGCCCTCGGTCAGTCCCTGCGTGGCGATGAATTCCTTGGCCACCAGGTTGAGACCGTCGCGCAGCGGCGTCACCCACATCACGTCAGCGACGGCGTAATAGGCCACCAGTTCCTCGAAGGGCAGGGCGCGGAAGAAGAACTGCACCGGCACGTAGCCCACCTTGGAGTAGCGGCCGTTGATGCGGCCCACTGCCTGTTCGATCTGGGTCTGAAGCTTGCTGTAAATCGTCATCTCCTTGGCTGCCGGCACGCACACCGTCAGCAGCGACACCTGTCCCTGCAATTCCGGGTGCTGTTCCAGCAGCCGCTCGAAGGCGAGCAGCTTCTCCAGCGAACCCTTGGTGTAGTCCAGCCGTTCCACGGAGAGGATCACGCGGTGATCAGCCAGCTCCTCGCGCAGCTCGTCGATGCGCTTGCGGGTCTGCGGCAGGGCCAGCGAGTGTTTCACCCGCTCCACGTCCAGGCCGACCGGGTGCGTGCCCAGCTCGATGCGCCGGCCGTTGACCTCCAGCGCGGTGGTGACCAGGTCGAGCCCTAAGGCGCAGCCGTAGGTCAGAAAGCGCGGCGCGCAGCGGCGCTTCTCCAGCACCTTCAGCGGGGTGACGCCACGGGCGACGTCGACGAAGTTCTCGGCCTGGCGCGGGATATGGAAGCCGACGTAGTTACATTGCAGCAGACTGCTGATGATCTCGCGCCGCCAGGGGACGACGTTGAACACGTCGGCCGAGGGAAAGTGGGTGTGATGGAAGAAGGCGATGCGGAGATCGGGCCGCATCTCGCGCAGGAAGGCCGGCACCATCCACAGGTTGTAATCGTGGATCCACACCAGCGCGCCTTCGGCGGCCTCGGCAGCGGCGTGTTCGGCGAAGCGGCGGTTGATCTCCAGGTACAACTGCCAGTGTTCCTCGCGGAAACGGGCGCGTTCCCAGAAGGTGTGCAGCATGGGCCAGAAGGCTTCCTTGGAGAAGCGCTTGTAGAAGATGTCCACCTCGTGCTTGCTCATCGGCACGCGCGAACAGGTGAGATCGGGATATTTTTCCAGGTCCACCGCGGTATGCGTTTCGAACTCGCCGAGCTTGGGATCGTGGGTGGACCAGGCCACCCAGGAGCCCTTGCGCTCGCGGCCGAAGAAGCTCAGCAGGGTTGGGATGATGCCGTTCGGCGAGCGCGGCCGCTGGCGGCGCACGCGCCCGTTCTCGATGATTTCGTCGTAAGGCAGGCGGTGATAGACGATGACGGTGTCGGCCTTGCCCGGGCTCTGGTCCTCGGGCAGCTCGGCGTTGATGCCCTTGGGGCCGAGGAAGCCGAAGTAAGACAGTGCCTCAAGGATGCCGCCGCAGCCGCTCTTGGCGGCATGCATGACGTTGGAGTGACTACTCGTCGCGTCGACCAGGGCAGGTTCCGAGCGGCCGACGCAGACACCTTTGAAGCCCTGTTCGAACATCGACAGGTCGTTCAGCGTATCGCCGGCCACCAGCACTGATTGCGGGTCGATGCCGAGCAATTCGACCAGGGCGCGAATGGTGCTGCCCTTGTTGACGCCTCGCGGCATGATGTCCAGGTACCAGTCCGCCGAATAAATCACGTCGCACTCGAGGCCGTCCGCAACGCTATCGATGTCAGGGCTGAGGTCGTCCTTTCTGGCGTGATAGGAACAACGCCGTTGCTGCGGCACCTCCTGGCGTTTGAGCTGCTTGAACGGGGCCATGGCGGTGGCGACCGCCTGTTCGCCGGGCCAGCGCTGTTCGATGTCGGACTGCAGCGGCTGGATGGGCTGGTGGGTCTTGCCGTCGACGACGGTCGCGCCGACGTCGCAGATGATGTACTCGGGTTGTGGCAGCAGCGGATCGGAGAGCAGCGGCAACACCGATTCCAGGCCGCGCCCGGTCACATAAGCAAGCTGGAACTCGGGGTGCAGTTCCAGAAGTTTGTACAGCTGGCGGCGAAGCTTGTGATCGCCTGCCAGGAGGGTGCCATCAAGATCGGTGGCAAGCAGCATAGGCTTTCTCCTGTCTGACTCAAGTGAACTCGCACGGCGGGGCCTGCGAGCGCTCGCGTTGATCAGGTTCCGGAGTCGAAACCAACAACAGTTATTGAGCTTTTACGGTGCAAAGCCGGCGGAACCCGAGGTTCCGACAACCTGCCATTGCAATCCGGGAAGGATTGCGGCTTTCCGCGGACGAAACGTCCCGGAAAACGGACCAAGACGGCATGGCGCCTTGTGAATTATTTGAGCCGGACGACCGCGTATTCGCGATGTTCCGGTTTTTTTATGCGGACTGGATGTGTAACGGTTGGTATTTTAATCGATCTTTTGCCGCAGCGCAAAAAAGCGACCAAATTCAATGGATTTCACTCGCAAGGCACACGGCTGTTCACGAGCGAAACACGCCGGATCCGCCAGCGCTCAACCCCGATGAGCCATTTTCAAGGGGTCAGACCCCTTGAAAATAGCAGGTGGCT
>CAYVOU010000082.1:0-6864 GCA_964453295.1 uncultured Gammaproteobacteria bacterium | reverse complement strand
CCTCGGCCGTTCCCTTGCCGAAGCGCTCCTGGAGATTGAACAGGGCTTTCTGGAGAATGGCGTTGCCGATCCCCTCGACGGCGGCGGACTTGTAATTCTGGGTGGTATTGGTTCCCATGGCGGTCTAGGTGATCCCGGTGGCCAGCAGCTGCGCGATGTGCATGGTTTTTACCGCAAGGCCCCTGCGTTTGAGCATGCCCCGGATGTTCAACAGGCAGCCGGTATCGCATCCGACCACCAGGTCCGCTCCGCTGGCCTCGATAAAGCGCACCTTGTCGTCGAGCATTGCCGTTGAGATGTCCGCATACTTGACGGCAAACGTGCCGCCGAAACCGCAGCAGCGGTCCGACGCGGTCATTTCGACGAACTCGGCACCGCGTATGTTGCGCAGGAGGCGCCGGGGCTGCTCGCGCACCCCCAGCCCGCGCAACAGGTGGCATGAGTCGTGGTAGGTAATGCGTCCGGCAAAGCGGGCGCCAAGGTCGTCCGTTCCGAGTATATCGACAAGGAATTCGGTAAATTCGAAAACCTTCCGCGACACGCGGACGGCCCGCTGGCGCCATTCCGGTTCGGTTTCGAAGAGCAGCGGGTAATATTCACGAACCATATGCGTGCACGATCCGGACGGACAAACGATCCAGGAAGCGTCTTCGAAGACCTCGATGAAATGACGGGCCGCCCGCCGGGCTTCCTTCCGGTATCCCGCGTTGAAGGCCGGCTGGCCACAGCAGGTCTGGGCCGGGGGATTGTCGAGCCGGGCGCCGAGCTTCTCCAGAATGCGAACCATGGATTCCCCGACCTCCGGACTAAAGCCGTCGACCAGGCACTGGATGAACAAGGTGACATGCAGGGGACCGGCTGTCTTTTTGAACTGGATGTCTTGATGCATCTGGATATTGTCGCCAGGGGTATTAAGGGCCGCGGCAAAAAATCGATTTCCGCGTAGGTTGAAAATTCTCGTTTTCCGCGTTTTTGTCTCTTCCCGATCGTGACCGCTGTATACGCTTTTAGTCGCTTACGAACAATGAGTCAACATTTGATCGGATGGATATTTTAAAAGCGGAACCGGAGCTGAGGGTAGTGCGATAGGCTGATCACCGGGTGGCGATCAGGTGGACGGCTGAGTGTCCGTTGCGGTGCTCCGGTTTAATTGTAATATAAGGTCGGCATGACAGTGGATCAAGGCGTCGCTGATTATTTTTTACAAGTATCGACGATCACGGTTGAGAAAAAAATGCGGTATCCGGCGGCAGGGAACCGGCGCCAGCCGGCAAAAATGGGATGCGATCAAGGCCACTCGAACGATATATTATCTTCCGGCACGGCAGGCTCGACAATCGGACAATTGGGGTTAGATTATGTCAGACACATCTCGTTGTCACTGCAAAATCGTGGTGTCTGCGGGCGGTGATGCGGCTTCATTCCTCGGAGACGGCAACATAATTGATATCCATCGAAAGAAAAGATGCCTGTACGATATTCAGGGCGACCGACGAGGTGACCGCCAAGGAGATCGTCCTGTATTCCGCCCGGTTCATCACCGGCGAAAAGACCGACAACGCCATGTGGGATTTTACGCAGACGACGAAAGTGAAAATCACCACGGCGGAATTGAAAGGCATTGCCGACGTCCTGAAGCAATTTCCACAGGACGGAAAAACCAGAAAGGTTGCTCTGGTAGGCTCGAAAAACATCAACATCGGCCTTGGCAAACTGTATGCCGCCTTCGCCCAGATGGTCGGACTGCCATACACGTACAAGGTTTTTCGGAACAGGACCCAGGCCATGCACTGGCTGCAGGAATGACGTCGATTCCCACTACATCCACTTAAACCATCATCCCTCCAGGTGCGTCTGCAGGTCCGCACCAATCTCATCCAGGTATTCATCGGTAAAATCAACGTGCAATTCAAGCCACATTGGCAGGTGGTCGGACATCTGGTATGTCCGCCAAAGCGCGTAGCTTGAGTAGTATTCGCTCGAATCGGGTTTGCGCATGAACGGATGATAGATATTTTCCTCATCCGTCCGGTAGACGACGTCGAAGTAGTCAAAGACACCGGCACGATAGGTAATAATACGCGTATATGTCTTGCGCCGGTTCGATTTTCCCATCCATAGGGCGATTTGATCGTAGAACTTGTCCTGCTTCACGTTGGAACCGGGGATCTGTTGCAACGGCTCGGGGGTCATAAAGCCGTTCGTCTGCAGTGCCTTCATCGTCTCGTGCTCGCGAGCGACGATGTTAAAGTCGCCGAGTACCATGAAATACGCGTCGTCTTCCGAATCACTGTCGTTTTTGGCGCGTTGGGCGAGAAGTTCCGTAAGACGCCGGATTTCCTCTTTGCGCTGCTCAAGTCCGGCGGTGCCGGTGCCGTAATAGATATGCACGGTCGCCAGGTTGAGCTTTAACCAGCCGGCCTGGAACGATGCAATAAACGGTGTTCGTGCAAATTGCTGCGGCCCTCCCACCAGCGAATTCGGAGGCAGCACGATCTCCCCGGCGTCGGGAATCGTCGGTGTGTTCGTCGCGTCGATGGCAATACCGTTGTATGCGGTGAGCGGTACATGCGCATTTTTCGCGAAGCGGATCACGGTGCCGGGCGGCAGGATCACCTTCGTTCCCTCGGGCAGGGGGATCTCAACGTCATCGTCGATCTTGGTTTGCCCCGAGGCAAGCGTTTCGGCTTTAATGCCTGTGGGAGAGGCGAGGATTTGCCCCGTCGGGAGGTCGAATCGCGCTCCGCCCTCGATCCTGAAGCGATCGCCAAACGGATCGGTGACCTTCTTCCCGTTGGGGAGCGTCAGTTCACCCGCGATGTGACGGAACAAAACCTTATCCCGGTTGAAGAGGAACGCCATGCGCTCCTTATTGCCGGAGCTGCCTTCCGTCACATCGGTTGTCAGGTAATCCCAGTTGGGGCCAAGCAGATTCATTACGTCGTTGAGCGGACCAAGGTCGCGGCGTATCTCCTGCAACGCGATGAGGTCGAAATGAGAAATGATCTCAGCGATATACGCCTTCGCTTCCTTGCTCCGCTTTCCATAACTGGCGGCGTCGAACTCGCGCAGGTTCCAGGTCGCGATGCGTACATACCTGGACGCATCCGACGGAAGTTGCACGCCTTGCGGCGACTTCGCGGCATCGAAGTGCGCCTTCAGCGCGGCGCGCAGCGCTTTTATTTTCAGCGCGGCGCGCTGCTTGGTCGCGAGTGCATCGGCCTTATCGCCGGGATGAGGACGAAGCCACGTATAGAATGTCATCGGGACCTCCTTGCCTGGGGTAGATGAGTCGATTACTGGTACCGGATAACGACGGGATCACATTATATATTAATTAGTTGGAAAGATGTTTAAGACGGACGGCAAACCGTCACATAAAAAATTGCCGGGTCAATAGCAGCGCACCATTTATGGCGGTGACGGTGTGGACGCAGGCGCCGGTGTGACGTGTACCGTGACGGTCAGCGTTTTGCTGTTTGCGCCGCTGCCAAAGACCATGTCGAACGTCACATCGGTAGCCGCCTTGACGGCGTTGGGCGCGAAGAACGTGATCGACGCCGGCCGCCCGGCGCCGAAAATCACGCTGGCATTGGTCGCGGCGCCAGTTGGCTTCGCGGACGTCACCGTCACGCTCGCTGGTGCGATCGGCATTTGAAAAGTCACTTTTTTCGATGCTTCCACCGGACCCACCGACGGTGCTGCCAGTGCCTGCACGGTAAGCGGGAGCGCCTGGCAGATATTGTTCAACTGATCTGCCGTCAGCGCAATCGGCTCCAACTGACCGGCGCCGTGGAATACCGCGTCGGTGGTTTGGTAGGTGGCCTTGATGTCAAGCGTGTGCACACCGATGGCTCCGGCCGGCACCGTCACCAGCAGCGAGTCGGTGGCGTTGAAAGTCAGCGCCGGTGTCGGCGCTGCGCCGTGATATTGCAGGTCATACTTCGCCTTCTGGTCGCCGGTTATCTTGATACGAACAGTTTCGGTTTCATAGACCGGGTCGGCGGCGGTGCCGGCCGGCGACACGCCGAGCGCCTTGACGGTGATGGTGCGCAGCTTTTGAAAATCCGCGTCGAAGCCGACCGTCGTCACCAGTGTGCCCGCCGGCAATTCGCCGGGTACGTGCAGAATGTAGGGGCCTGGCTGCGATGCAGCAAAGAATGCCCCCACCGCGTTTTCGATTTCGCCGCGCATGTGCATGTAGAATTTTTCGCGAAAGCGAACGCGCCCCGCCGCTGCCGCCGGCACCGAGCCAATCACCAGATCGGTCGGCTGCAGCGGCGTGCCACCCACCGTCACGCTCGGCGTTTCCACGGTCAGGAATTCCAGCATGTTGATATCGGACAGGCCGAAGCCGGTATCGCCCGGGCCGCGGCCCGAAATAAACCCGAACACGCGCGAAAACTGACCGACGAAAATTTCGGCGGGTTCGCTGATCGCGAAATTATTGTAAACATCGCCGGAGTGATAAGACGCATCCTGTTCGAAATGCATTCGCGACTGATTGCCGCCGGCCATGGCAAAGCCGAGGGGGTACAACCCCAACAGCGGAAACCAGCTGTCGCGATTCAGGAATTTCGACAACACCCGTCCCCACGACACCGGGATGTACTGACTCCACAATTCCTCCAGGTTCAGGCTGAACCATTTGTTAACGGTGGCGCGGATCTTCTCGAAGGGGCTGACACTGATCGTGGCGGTGCCATTGACGGCGAATTTATCGGCTTCGAGGGCGAACCGCAGTGTTACGCGCTTCTGGTCGACCTCGAGTTTGTCGATGACATTGTAGGTGGCGTAGTCACCCGTCTTGGCTTCGCAGGGCGAACCTTCGGTGAAGCTCCTGATTTTCTCGACGTCGGCATCCGCCGGAAACCGAATCACTTTGAGACTGGCGTCGGTTACCGTGCCGGCGATCGCGGCCGGCGGTGACGTGTCACCGGCCGCGGCGCCGATGCCCCACGCGATCAGCGCGAACAGCGAATCCAGGCCGCCGAGGCCGATATGACGCATGATTTTGTTGGCGCTGTTTCCGGTCGCCTCAGAGCCGAACGCGGAGAAGCCGAGATTGATCAGCCATGGAATCGGCATGCTGAAAAAGAACGGACCCAGAACCGAATATTGCCAGACGTGCCGCATCTCGTGCGACTCGACCGCGCGACGGCGGTTGATCGGATCTTCGCCGGGATTGGACGGAATCAGGATCTGCGACTCTTTCAGTTTGGCCCCGGTCGTGCCGGCGCCGGTCGGTGCAATGCGTATGACCGAAATACCGCCGCTTCCCAACGAAAACTCGATCGGATCCAGCAGTTCGATCACCTGCCCCACCGGCGCCGCGAAAACCTTGCCGTAGCCCTCCGAATTCCCTGAAAAATACAGTTCGTCGTTCTGCGCAAAGGGCATACCGAGGCCCGCAACGGTAAAGCGCAACTGCACCAGCGGCGCCGCCGCGTCGCCCTTGACGGTGCTCGCTACCGCAGTGAAGCGCTGTACCGACAGATTGCTGGTGTGCGATGCCGGCAAATTGCTGTCAAGTTGCGCGACCACGGTCGGCGCCGCGCCGATCTGGCGCATGGCTTCGTTGTGCGGCGTGGATTTGTCACGCACGCGGATAACGTCATTCTGCGCCGGACTGCCCGGTCGCTCGACCTCCAGCAACACCGAGGTGCCGGGCGCCGCGGTGTTTTCCGCAGCGAAGCTCTTGGTCGGTGCGAGCAGCACGACGGTGACGGCGGTGCCATTCGGAAAATCGCCGGCAGGCAGTGCCTCACTCAGCGTCAGCTTGTTGTTGGGGGCGTCGACGTCGGCCAGCGTCGTAAAAAAATCGGTATTTGGCGCCTTTCGCACGCGCACCGGTTGGTCCTTGCTGAAACGCCCGGCCTGATCCTTGGCGGTATCGATCTCAGTGGCGCTGCTGTTTTTTCCGGTGGCCTGTTTGCTGGTATCGGTGGTCATCCGCTCGACGGTGACGGCGACCCCTTGCAGCGCCGCCGGCAGCGCCGCGACGGTGCAGTCGAGCAACACCTGCGTGACGATGCGGCGCGCGGTGGTCACCGGGCTGCCGCCGGTGTTGTCGACGCCGACGCCGTCGCGCTTGCGCAAATCCGCGATCGCACCGACGTTGACGCGGTCGGCGTTGCCCGTCTGGCCGGCAATCGCGCTGCCGTCGGCCGTCATTTTCGCGATCTCGATCTGGTGATATTTAACGCCGCTGGGGTCGGTGGGCAGCGCTTGGTCCAGGATCAGATCGCGGCTGCCGCGCCGGCGGGTGACGACGCGCGCGGAATAATCGTCGCCGGCGCGAATACGCAGAAAATCATTGACCGCATACAGTGATTGATCGCCGGCGGCGGCAACGCGCACCAATGCGGCCTCTGGCGGCGATGTCGCCGTCGCCGATGCGCGCACCCCGGCGGGCATGTATTCGATGACCGTCAGGCCGTCGGTGGGTAAGGCTTCGGGCAGCTGCACGGAAAAATGCAAAAACTGGCCACGGATGAACGTCAGGGTACGCATCGCATTTACGTTGTCTTTCTGCAGATGCACGTAGACCGGGTCGATGCGCGCGACGTCCGCCGCCTGATTGAAAAACGCGTCGGGCAGGGCCCGGTCCAGCTTCACGGTCGCCCCGGGGCTGGCGGCGATCTTGCGCAGTTCGTCCTCCCCGCCGGTATGCAGCCGGATCGACAGCCAGTCGCCAACGCTGAACACGTCGCCGATCGCCCCGGCGGCAGGCGTCGTCACCGTGAATCCGGTCAGGCCGGTGCCGGCCGCATTCACGGCCGCGGTGGCGATCGCGGTGGCACTGCGCGCACGATACGTATCGGCCGCTACCTCTTCAGTCGCCGCGCGATAGGTGTCGGCATT
>CAYVOU010000081.1:1176-6887 GCA_964453295.1 uncultured Gammaproteobacteria bacterium | reverse complement strand
GGCCCGTACCGGGCGACCGTGCTGGAGGTGCTGGCGCCCGAGGTGCTCAAGCTCGAGATCCACAGTGGGCCGCAGGCGGAAAGCGTCGTGGAATTTCATCTGGAGGGAATACGGGGTCCCAGGCGCTGGTCCCGCTGTGAGACCGAGCAGCTGCTGGCCCGTGACGCCGTTGATTTCACCCGCGCCACGGCCGGGCGCAATATCATCGTGTCCCACGTGCACAAAAATCGCAGCGGCACCTGGTATGTCGGGCGGGTCACCGGCGAACACGGCGTCGACCTCGGCAAGGCGCTGGTCGACGCGGGTTACGCTGTCCCGGTGAGCCCGCGCCACCGCGGCGATCCCTGGTGCGTCGTACCCTGAACCGGTGCGCCCGGCCTCAGGGCGCCGACAATACCGTCGACGGATAGCCCGACGCCCTCAGTCTAAATTCCGCCGCGACTTTACGGATCGCGGCCGCGACAGCGTCCGGCGCGTCAATCTGGATGCTGTGGCCGGCATTCTTCACGACCTCCTGCTGCCCCTGCGGGGTGAGCGAGACCAAGTTGTGCTGCAGCACCCTCCAGCCTGCCTCGCGCTCGTCGCCCTCCGCACCCGGTGGCCAGACCCGCCGGCCGTGAGACAACACCATCAACGGAACGTCCGGCAGCGGACCGGCCTTTTCCACCTGGCGGGCGCTGTCGGCAAAATGCCGAATTTCATCCATCTGCGCGAATATCGCCTGGCGTCGCGTATTCAGGAAAGACTCGATCTGCAGCGGTGTCGTAGGTATGCCATTGTGAAGCAACCGCGCATCCTCCTTGATTGGATTGAGGATACGCCTGGAACCGGTCGTCGCGTCCACCGTGATCCCCTGCGCCGGGTCCGATGAGTCCACCAGGACCAGACCGGCGACCTCGCCCGGATAGCGGGAGGCGAAATAGCGTACATTGAAACCGCCAAAAGAATGCCCGACCAGGATGAATGGGGGATTGAGGTCGTCCCCCTTCAGCAGCAGGTGCAGTTCGGTCACGATTTGCTCCGTGGTGCGGGGATAGGGCCCTGGCAGGCTCCAGCCGTATCCCGCCCTGTCGTAGGCGCAGGCACGCAAGTGGCCCGCGAGCCGGTCCTGCACCTTCAACCATTCCAGCGAACCACCCCCGATGCCGCTGTCGAAGACCACGGTGGGCTCCCCCTGGCCCTTGCAGTAGATATACAGGTTGAGCCGGCCGACCCTGACGAATTTACCCGGCGGCGGCCGGTCGAGCCTGATGTTGTCGGCTGACGCGCCATCCGCGGCCAAAGCGGTAGCTGGCATGGCACCCAGAAAGGTGGCGCCGATCAAGGCGGCAATGGCGCGAAAGAGTATCGTCATGGCATCAGGCCTTCGATCATCGGTCCGGACGGAACGGTTGAAGTCATCGTGCCCCTCTCGGTCGTCCGACCATGTAGATCGGCGGCACCGCATCGCGGCGCCATGACGCTGAAAGCACATTGTCATTTCAATACACTGGTACGCGGGACTGTACCAGAGGGATCGGAAGGCGGAATGCCCCATGCATGTGGGTTCGCACCCGGGAACCTGCAACTTATTTGGACAACCTGGCGGTGTCAATGCGAATTATTAACATTTAATGTGGACATTTCTTATACATCCGTATTTGATCCCATATCGATGCGAACGTCGCCCACGCGCGACGCATGTTCGACGATGTGCCGCCAGGCCGCGCCCCGCTGATGCCGGCCATTCAGCGACACTTCAGCCGCGGTCTTCACAATGTACCGATCGTAGCCGCACCGCGGCGCCAACCGTCCGACGGATGACCAAAACCCCGTGACCGCAACCCGAAATCGAACCCGCCGTAGCGGCCTCCGCGCCCTGTTGGTGCTGATCCTGTTTGGCGCCGGCGGCTACTGGTATTACCAGCGCACGCAGGCCCAGAGCGCCGACCCGGCCCTGGCTTACCAGTTCGTGACCATCCGGAAGGGCCACATCGAGGACGTCGTCACCGCCCAGGGGAAGCTCGAGACGAAGGAATACGTGGACGTCGGCGCCCAGGTGTCGGGACAGCTCAAGAAGCTAAACGTCCAGATCGGCGACGTGGTGAAGAAAGGAGACCTGATTGCCGAGATCGATCCGCGCGTCTATCAAGCGCGAGTACAGGTCGATGAAGCGCACCTGAAAACCCTGCAGGCGCAGTTGGCGGAGCAGCAGGCGCAGGTTACCAACGCCCGCCAAGTCTACGAGCGCAACCGCCGGCTCATTAAGTCCAACGCCACCAGCCAGGAAACGCTGGAAGCCAGCGAGAGCGCCTGGAAAGAGGCGCTGGCCAGGGTGGCGTCGATCAAGGCGCAGATCGAAGAGCAGCGCTCCACGCTGGATGGCGACCAGACCAACCTCAGCTACACCAAAATATATGCCCCCATGGATGGCACCGTCGTATCTCAGACCGCCCAAGAAGGCCAGACCCTGAATGCCAACCAGCAGGCACCGGTGATCGTGCAGCTGGCCAATCTCGACCGCATGACCGTCCGCGCCCAAGTGGCGGAAGCCGACGTCATGCGGCTCAAGCCGGGAACACCGGTCTACTTCACCACACTGGGCGCGCAGGACCGCCGCTGGCACGGTAAGGTCAGGCAGATACTGCCGACCCCTGAGGTCATCAACGACGTGGTCCTATATAACGCGCTCGTGGACGTTGACAACCGCGACCGCCAGCTCATGTCCGGCATGAGCACCCAGATGTTCTTTGTCCTGGGCGAGGCCAACAACGTACCGCTGATCCCGATTGCCGCACTGGGCAAACGGGCAAAGGATCAGGACAACAACCAGGGACAGGCCTACCACGTCAAGGTGAAAGACGGCCGGACCGTGACTGACAGGATTGTCTACATCGGCCTGATGAACCGGACCATGGCCGAGATCCGATCAGGCCTCGCCGCCGGTGCCGAGGTGGCCATGAAGGGGGTGGGCGGCGCGGCCAATGCCTCCCAAAGCGGCCGCGCACGCCCCGCCCATATCTTATGAACCTTGCGCAAAGCGACGCGCCAGCGACCGCCACCGACGACGGCACGGTTACGCCGTTGCTGGAACTCCACGACCTCAGCCGCCATTTCCAGAGCGGCGACACCACGGTGCGGGCACTCAACAACGTGTCGCTGCGCATCTGGCCGGGCGAGTTCATCGCCATCATGGGCCCGTCCGGCTCCGGCAAAACCACGCTGATGAACATCATCGGCTGCCTGGACCGGCCGACGGACGGCCGCTACAGCGTGTTGGGCCAGGATGTTGCGGAACTCGACGGCGACGAACTGGCAGCGCTGCGCCGCGACACCTTCGGTTTCGTGTTCCAGCGTTACAACCTGCTCGCCACGGCGACGGCCGAAGAGAACGTCGAAATTCCCGCCATCTACGCCGGCGCCTCCCACGCTGAGCGAGTGCGGCGCTCGGCGGCGCTGCTGACCCAGTTGGGCCTGGGCGACCGCCTGGACCACCGCCCGTCGCAACTGTCCGGCGGCCAGCAGCAACGGGTCGCCATCGCCCGTGCCCTGATGAACGATCCGCCGGTGATCCTGGCGGACGAGCCAACCGGCGCGCTGGACAGCAAAAGCGGTGACGAAGTCATGCAGTTGCTGCGCAACCTCAACGCGGCGGGCCGCACGATCATCCTGATCACGCACGACGAGCAGGTGGCCGCCAACGCCAGACGTATCATCCGCATCCTCGACGGGCGGATCGAAGACGCCGCAGCGCCGGCGCCGCCCACGTTACAGGCGGCGGCAACGCGCCCGCTGGTCTCGGGCCATGGCGGCCTGATCGCGGAAGTCATGGAATCGGCGAAGACCGCCGTGCGCGCCCTGCGCGTCAATCTGTTTCGCACCAGTCTGACCCTGCTCGGCATCATCATCGGCGTCGCCTCGATCATCGCCATGATGGCCCTGGGTCAGGGCGGCAGCCAGGAGATCCTGGACCGCATCAGCGCCATGGGCACGAACCTGCTGTCGGTACGCCCCGGGGCACCCGGCCTGCGCAGCGCCGGCGACATCGTCACCATGATCCCGGACGATGCCACTGCGATCGCCACCCTGCCGAACGTCACCTACGTACTGCCGGACCGCGCCAGCCGCTTCACCCTGCGCTACGGCAACACCGATTACCAGACCAGTGTGCACGCTGTCAGCAGCGACCTGCCGGCCGTGCGCGAATGGCCGGTCGCCCGCGGCAGCTTCTTCTCCCAACGCGACATGCGCAGCGCCGCCCCGGTGGTGGTGCTGGGACAAACGGTGGCCAACATCCTCTTCCCCGATGGCGCCGATCCGATAGACCAATTCATTCTGGTCAAGAACATTCCCTTTGAAGTGATAGGGGTGCTGGCGCCGAAAGGCGCCTCCGGCTGGGGCTCCGACCAGGACGATACTGCATTCGTGCCGTTGTCGACCGGCTTGGTACGGCTGTTCGGCCGCCCCTACGTCAACGACATCACGGTCAAGGTCGCCGACGTCAACGCCATCGACCAGACCCAGAACGCCATCACGGCCCTGCTCAAGGCGCGCCACCGCACTGAGGATTTCGCCATCCGCAACATGGCCTCGATCCTTGAAACTGTCACCGCCACCCAGAATACGCTGACGACGCTATTGGGCGCGGTGGCGGCAATATCGCTGCTGGTCGGCGGCATCGGGGTCATGAATATCATGCTGGTGAGCGTCACCGAGCGCACCCGCGAGATCGGGATCCGCTTGGCCACGGGCGCCCGCATGCGCGACATCCTGCTGCAATTCAACACCGAGGCGGCCGTCGTCTGCCTGCTCGGCGGCGGTGCCGGTGTGGCATTGGGCATCGGGGTAGGGCTGGGTATGCGGTTCTTTGGCCTGCCGGTGATCTTCACCGTGGCACCGGCGCTGATCGCCTTCGGTTGCGCCTTCGCCACCGGGCTCCTGTTCGGCTACCTGCCGGCACGCAAAGCGGCACGGCTGGATCCGGTCGTGGCCCTGGCATCGGAGTAGCGACATGACGATACGCGTCGCCGTGACGCTGGCGCTGCTCACCGCCGCAGGTTTGACGGCCTGCTCGATGATCCCTGACTACCACCGCCCGTCGGTGGCGGTTCCCGCCGGCTGGCGCGAACCGGATAACGCGGCGGTGTCGGCAGCCAGGACCAGCCAGGTGAGCGCCGACTGGTGGAAGCGTTACGGCAGCGCCGAACTCGACCTCGTCATCGCCGACGTGCTGGCCGGCAACAACGATCTCAAGGCGGCGCTGGCACGCATCAACCAGGCGCGCGCCAACCTGCGCATCGCCGGCGCCGCGCTGCAGCCAACTGTTGACGCCAGCGCCAATGCAGGACGCGGCTACAGTGACGCCGGCAACCGCCAGGCCCCGGTAAGCAGCAGCTACAGCGCCCAGCTCAGCGTCGGCTACGAAATCGATCTCTGGCGGCGCAACCAGGCTGCCGTGGAGGCCGCCGACGCACGATTGACCGCCAGCGCCTTCGATCACGATGCCCTCGCGCTGGTCGCCACCGCCGACGCCGCCAAAGCCTATTTCCAGATCCTGGACCTGCGCGACCGACAGACGATCGCCCGCGACAATCTCACCACCGAGCAGGACGTGCTGAAGGTCGTCGAGGCGCGGTTTCGCGAAGGCGCCTCCTCCGCACTGGAGGTGTCACAGCAGAGAACGGTGCAGGCGAATGCCCGCGCCGCCCTGGCGGCGCTGGCCCAGCAGCAGC